>NZ_JBRRDR010000097.1:0-219 GCF_056759755.1 Stenotrophomonas sp. STEN046 | reverse complement strand
CCCCCCCCCCCCCCCCCCCCCCCCCCCCCCCCCCCCCCCCCCCCCCCCCCCCCCCCCCCCCCCCCCCCCCCCCCCCCCCCCCCCCCCCCCCCCCCCCCCCCCCCCCCCCCCACCCCCCCCCCCCCCCCCCCCCCCCCCCCCCCCCCCCCCCCCCCCCCCCCCCCCCCCCCCCCCCCCCCCCCCCCCCCCCCCCCCCCCCCCCCCCCCCCCCCCCCCCCC
>NZ_JBRRDR010000096.1:0-243 GCF_056759755.1 Stenotrophomonas sp. STEN046 | reverse complement strand
TCCAGTAGATCCACGCCATGCGTGGATGCCCGGTCCAGTAGATCCACGCCATGCGTGGATGCCCGGTCCAGTAGATCCACGCCACACGTGGATGCCCGATCCAGTAGATCCACGCCATGCGTGGATGCCCGGTCCAGTAGATCCACGCCATGCGTGGATGCCCGGTCCAGTAGATCCACGCCATGCGTGGATGCCCGGTCCAGTAGATCCACGCCATGCGTGGATGCCCGGTCCAGTAGATCC
>NZ_JBRRDR010000095.1:0-296 GCF_056759755.1 Stenotrophomonas sp. STEN046 | reverse complement strand
CTCGGAAGTGAAACGTAGCTGCGCCGATGGTAGTGTGGCCTAAGCCATGCGAGAGTAGGTCATCGCCAGGGTTTATACCCGAAAACCCCGCTGCTCACGCAGCGGGGTTTTCCTTTTTTTGCAAGCCCCAGATTTCGACTGGGACTTACAGCAACAACTTCAGAAAGAGCTTCACGTTCCTTCAGCAAGTTGTTGACAAAGCTGAAAGGCCTGCCATAATAGGCGGCTCGCAACGACGAAAGGCCCTCGGGCCCAACGACGAAGCAGCATCGGCAACAACGTCCACCCCGGTGAGA
>NZ_JBRRDR010000094.1:0-297 GCF_056759755.1 Stenotrophomonas sp. STEN046 | reverse complement strand
GATCAAACGTCTGCAAGATGGACAATCATCCTTCCTGCAGGCGCCTTCACAAGATACCTGCGCATACTTTCAAAGATCTGGGGAAGTGGCCTCAGCGCCGTTCCCGTGTGCTGCGAAGTTTCCTTCGTAGCGAGCCGCCCATTATAGCCGGCTTTTCCGCTTCGTCAACACCTTTTTTCAAGGCCGTCTCACCGGGGTGGACGTTGTTGCCGATGCTGCTTCGTCGTTGGGCCCGAGGGCCTTTCGTCGTTGCGAGCCGCCTATTATGGCAGGCCTTTCAGCTTTGTCAACAACTTG
>NZ_JBRRDR010000093.1:0-313 GCF_056759755.1 Stenotrophomonas sp. STEN046 | reverse complement strand
TCTCACCGGGGTGGACGTTGTTGCCGATGCTGCTTCGTCGTTGGGCCCGAGGGCCTTTCGTCGTTGCGAGCCGCCTATTATGGCAGGCCTTTCAGCTTTGTCAACAACTTGTTGAAGGAACTTGAAGCTCTTTCTGAAGTTGTTGCCGTAAGTCCAGGTCGAAACCTGGGGCTTGCAAAAAAAGGAAAACCCCGCTGCATGCGCAGCGGGGTTTTCGGGTATAAACCCTGGCGATGACCTACTCTCGCATGGCTTAGGCCACACTACCATCGGCGCAGCTACGTTTCACTTCCGAGTTCGGGATGGGATCGGG
>NZ_JBRRDR010000092.1:0-323 GCF_056759755.1 Stenotrophomonas sp. STEN046 | reverse complement strand
GATGACCTACTCTCGCATGGCTTAGGCCACACTACCATCGGCGCAGCTACGTTTCACTTCCGAGTTCGGGATGGGATCGGGTGGTTCCATAGCGCTAATTTCACCAGGGAGACGGTTGCAGCAGCGCTTGCAGCGCCAGCTCACGTACTTGCCCTTGGGGCGGAAGATACTCAAAAAGCAGTGCCTTCACTTAAAAGGAAAACCCCGCTGCATGAGCAGCGGGGTTTTCGGGTATAAACCCTGGCGATGACCTACTCTCGCATGGCTTAGGCCACACTACCATCGGCGCAGCTACGTTTCACTTCCGAGTTCGGGATGGGATC
>NZ_JBRRDR010000091.1:0-391 GCF_056759755.1 Stenotrophomonas sp. STEN046 | reverse complement strand
CCCGATCCCATCCCGAACTCGGAAGTGAAACGTAGCTGCGCCGATGGTAGTGTGGCCTAAGCCATGCGAGAGTAGGTCATCGCCAGGGTTTATACCCGAAAACCCCGCTGCTCACGCAGCGGGGTTTTTCTTTATGCGCCAGAAAACCACAGGCGGTAGTTCCACGCGATGCGTGGATGCTGCCCGCGCCGGAACCCCCATGCCAACCAAGGTTGGCAGCTACCAGGGGCAGGCTGCCTGCAGTAGATCCACGCCATGCGTGGATGCTGCCCGCGCCGGATGATCTGGCTCCCCGTAGGCAGACGCCAAGAAGCGATACTTTGATCGCACTTGGAGGTCCCTTATGTCCCGTATCACCCGCCGTAGCTACACCGATGAGTTCAAGCACCAG
>NZ_JBRRDR010000090.1:0-415 GCF_056759755.1 Stenotrophomonas sp. STEN046 | reverse complement strand
GGGGACGCTGCAAGTACATCCATGTAAGCTCGATCGCCGCATCCATGCGGCTCACGCCCCTGCGCAGCCCACCCGCCCGGCCACGGACAGGTTCCTGCGGGTGCCAGCCACGAAAGTCGAACAAAAAATCAAGATCAAACGCCGATCGCTTCGCTCTCAGGCGTTTGATTGCAGGCCTCTCCCTGGTTGCCGGCCAGCGGCCGGCACTACCAGGAGCATCCACGCATGGCGTGGATCTACCGCAGATCGCGGAAATCTGTCGGGGTGGGGGGGGGGGGGGTGGGGGGGGGGGGCGCGGGGGCGGGGGTGGGTGCGGGCTCCGCCCGGGCCGGTGGGGGGCGTGGGGGGGGCGGCGCCCCCCCCCCCCCCCCCCCCCCCCCGCCAGCCCACAGAATGCCTGCTGTTGCTTTAGCCG
>NZ_JBRRDR010000089.1:0-1150 GCF_056759755.1 Stenotrophomonas sp. STEN046 | reverse complement strand
CTGTAGCAACTGTCTTGTCATGCGGAGGCCATCTGGGCCTCCGCATCCCTTTTGCGGGCGTTGAGGATCACCAGCATCTTGCGCATCACCGCGACCAGAGCCACCTTGCCCGGCTTGCCCTGGCTGACCAGGGATTCAAAGAATTCCTTGAGCCGGGGCTCATAGCGTTTGGCGGTCAGCGCCGCCATGTAGAGCGCTTCGCGTACAACGGCGCGGCCACCGGTGATGCTCCGTCTCCCTTTCCAGGTGCCGCTTTCGCGGTTCATGGGGGCAACCCCTACCAAAGCCGAGATGGCTTTCCCGCTGAGCTTGCCCAGCTCCGGGAGCTCGCAGGCCAGGGTTGCCATCAACACCGGGCCGGCGCCTTTGAGCTTGGCAAAGTCACGCCATCCTTCCTGTTCGGCCAGCAGCGCTGCGATGGTGGCGTCGAGCTGCTTGATGCTTTTCTGGATCGCGCGCAGGTGCTGATTCAGCATGGAAATCAGGCTGGGTTCGCTGAACGCGCGCATGCGCTGATGCTCGCTCACCCGCATCTGGACCAGGTGGCGTCGGCGCTGGCAGAGCTCACCCAGACGGCGCTGCCAAGCCGCTGGCGGTACGTAGCGGGTCAGCTTTAGGGCATCGGCCATGTGGGCCAGCACCATGGCATCAATACGATCGGTCTTGGCCTGCTTTCCCGTGGCTGAGGCAAAGCTGCGGCCACGGCCAGGATTGATTCGTACCATCGGCAGGCCTGCTTCATGCAGCGCATCCAATGCCTTTTGCTCGTAGCCGCCACTGGCCTCAAGCACGACCTGCTTGGCTGGCCACTGCTGCAACCACCGGATCAGGCTATTCCAGCCACGTTTGCTGTTCTTGAACTGGCGAAAGGCCTGTTCATGGACGGCCACATCCAGATTCTCACCACTGACATCGATCCCAATCCCAAACATGGGGCAACTCCGCTAGGCTGACAGGGCCGAGAGCTCCCCCCGCTTGCCCAGTCTTATCAGTGCGAGCGCCAACTCGATCAACTGTTCGGGCGGATCAGGGAGAAACCGGCGCGGAGATCCTTGCTACAGAGCGATCGAGAAGACCTAGAGCCGAACGGTCGCCCGCGCCGGGCTCTCGGCACCTAAGGTGCCAGAGTCGCAAGAGATAAGAGCCGAGC
>NZ_JBRRDR010000088.1:0-1201 GCF_056759755.1 Stenotrophomonas sp. STEN046 | reverse complement strand
TGATCTGGCTCCCCGTAGGCAGACGCCAAGAAGCGATACTTTGATCGCACTTGGAGGTCCCTTATGTCCCGTATCACCCGCCGTAGCTACACCGATGAGTTCAAGCACCAGGCCGTGGAGCTGGCCGAGTCGCTCGGCCCAGCCGCAGCGGCCCGCCAACTGGAAATGTCCGTCAAGACGCTGGCAAATTGGATTGACGCGGTCCGTGCTGGCCGATCGCTGACCTCTGAAGCTCGCAGGCCGGCCACCGACCTGGAAAGCGAGATCAGCCGCCTTCGGGCCGAGAACGCCAATCTGAAGATGGAGCGTGAAATCCTAAAAAAAGCGGCGGCGTTCTTTGCCAGAGAGTCCAAGTGAGGTACGCCTTCGTCGCCAGTCAAAGGACTCGCTACCCGACCAGGTTGCTGTGTCGGGTTCTTGGTGTTTCTGTCTCTGGATTTCATGACTACCTGCGCCGGCAGTGTGCCCAAACGTGCGATGTCGATTCGGCCCTCCGTACCGAGCTTCGGGCCATCCATGTGGCCAGCAAGCGCAGTTATGGGCGGCGTCGGCTGGTCAGGGCCTTACGAGCCAGGAATCATCCAGTCGGCCACAAACGGGTGGCACGGTTAATGGCCGAGGAGCGAATTCAGGGCAAGACCAAAGGCCGATTCCGGCCCAAATCCTCCGGCGGCTCATCTCAGCTCGCCCCCAACCTGCTGGATCGGCAATTTGCCCCCGGAACCGGACCGGCAGCGTGGGTCGGGGATATCACGTATGTCCCCACTCGCCAGGGATGGCTGCATCTGGCCGTGGTCATCAGCGTCCAGACCCGGCAGGTGCTGGGCTACAGCGTTTCCAAGCGCCTGACTGAAGAACTGGTGGTGAAAGCATTTGCCAATGCCTGGGCTCTGTATCCACAACGACCCGGCCTGATCTTCCATTCAGATCGTGGCGGGCAGTACTGGGGGAACGAGTTTCGCCAGCTGCTGCAGTCCCATGGCGTGGTCCAAAGCATGAGCCGGCCTGGCAATTGCTGGGACAACGCCGTGGCTGAGAGCTTCTTTGCGACGTTCAAGACAGAAGAGGCTGCCGAGCCTTACGCCAGTAAGGAACAAGCCAGCCAGTCCATCGCTGCTTACATCCACGGCTTCTACAATCCAGCCCGGCTACACTCGGCGCTGGGCTACCATTCGCCTAACAACTACGCCCGGCAGCTCAG
>NZ_JBRRDR010000087.1:0-1405 GCF_056759755.1 Stenotrophomonas sp. STEN046 | reverse complement strand
TGAAGTGACCCCCAGGAGTTGGACACCTGATCCAACCCCGAGGGTTACATGAATAGATATGAGGTTTGTTTCAAATTGCAGGTCGCCAAAGAGGCCTGCAAGACCTCCACATCGGTCAAGGCGGTTGCCCGCCGCCATGGCCTGGAGTTCTCCACGGTCAGGCGGTGGGCAGCGACCTACCGGTTGCATGGTCGGCAGGGGTTTGACCGCAAACCCCGATCCTATGATCTCCAGTTCAAGCTGGAGGTGCTTGAAAAGATGGGTCAGGAGGGCATGTCCGCGCGCGAGGCCACCACGCACTTCCAGATCGGAGATGCCGGCGCGGTGGGGCGATGGCAACGGTTGTATGCTCGCGCTGGCGCTCAAGCGCTGGCACCACCTCCACCACCGCCACCAAGACCGATGAAAAAGACCCGCTCGTCCAAGCCCGCCGAGGACATGAGCCGCGATGAGCTTCTGAAAGAAGTGGCCTATCTGCGTGCGGAGACCGCCTACCTAAAAAAGCTCGATGCCTTGATCCAGGAAGAGCAGGCGGCGCAGCGCGCAAAGCGCAAGCCGTCCAAGGATTGAGGCAGGCCCATGCGTTGCCGCTTTTGCTCGAGGCGGCCGAACTGTCACGCAGCACGTTCTATTACCAGGTGAACGCCTTGGCCCATCCAGATGAGGGCGAGGAGGAACTGCGTGGGCGTATCCGCGCGATTTACGATGAGAACCAAGGGCGCTACGGCTACCGTCGCATAACGCTGGAACTGGCCAATCAGGGCCAAGCCATCAACCACAAGCGGGTGCAGCGGCTGATGGTCGAGCTGGGCCTGCAATCGCGGGTACGCATCAAGCGCTACCGCGCCTTCAAGGGAGCGGCCAATGTCGTGGTCTCCAACGATCTGGGCCGCCAGTTTGAGGCCCAGACGCCCAACCAGAAGTGGGTGACCGACGTAACCGAGTTCAAGGTGCAGGGCATGAAGCTCTATCTTTCGCCGATCATGGATCTCTACAACGGCGAAATCGTGGCGTACCAGATGAAGCGCCGACCGGTGTTCGACCTGGTGGGCGAGATGCTGGACCAAGCGATCAAGAAGCTTTCGCCCGAAGATCGACCGATGATCCACTCTGACCAGGGCTGGCATTACCAGCACGAAAACTACCGCCACAAGCTCGCGAAGCACTCGCTGAAACAGAGCATGTCCCGGCGTGGCAACTGCCTGGACAACGCGGCCATGGAGAGCTTCTTCGGGACACTGAAGTCGGAATTCTTCTACCTGAACAGCTTTGACAGCATCGAAAGTCTGGAAGCCGGACTGACGGAGTACATCCGGTACTACAACGAAGACCGTATCCGACTGAAACTAAAGGGCCTGAGCCCGGTAAAGTACCGGGAACAGGTCGCGCTGGCCGCCTGATCCCC
>NZ_JBRRDR010000086.1:0-3109 GCF_056759755.1 Stenotrophomonas sp. STEN046 | reverse complement strand
CGGGGGGGGTGGCGCTGGGGGGTTCGCCGCAGGGATGGGGTTACGGTGCGTTATGGGCGTTATGCCGGGCTGCCCGTGCGCAGCCCACCCGCCCGGCCAACCCACGGCTTCTGCTTTCAGCGACCCACCACCCCGCCACGAGGGGCTCAGCCGTTGGCCTTCGCCTTGGCATCCCGCGCCGCCTGCTGCTCGACCAGCGTCAGCGCCACGTTGTCACGCAGGTACGCCGGCTCGACCTTCTCCGGTGCAATGACGTCGCCACGTGCGAACGCCGGCACGGCAAGCGCAAGTACATCAGAGGCACGCGGCAATGCTGCGGCGTCGAAGCCACGCAGGCCCGCGCCCAGCTGCGCGACCAGTGCGCCCTCGGCTGCACCGAACCCGGTGCCAACGCCATAGGCCGATATGCCTTCCGGCAACGTTACCGCCGCCGGCATGCACACGCGCTCGGCATCGCACGCTACCGGCAGGCCGTCGACACGCTCAAAGCGTGCTGCATACACCTCGCCCATCCGCGCATCGATCACCGACAGGACCTGCTGTTCCTCAACCGGTGCGCGCAATGCCAGCACCTGCAGCGTGGACACCGGCAACAACGGACGATCCAGTGCCAGCGCAATGCCCTGCGCAATCGCGATCGCCAGGCGCACGCCGGTGAACGCGCCCGGGCCGCGGCTGAGCGCGATACCGTCGAGCTGGCGACGGCTGATGCCGGCTTCGGCCAGCAGCGCCTCGGCCCAGGGCAGGCTCAGTTCGGCATGCCGACGGGGGGCGATCTCAAAGCGCTCCAGTACCTGCCCATCCACATGCAGGGCGACGGAACAGGCTTCGGTGGCGGTTTCAAAAGCGAGCAGTTTCATCGGATCGGGTCAGAACAAGGGGAACGTGGCGCCAGGGGCCGGCTCCGCACCGGCCACCGCGGCGGTCGGTACGTCGGCATCTGCCACGGGGGGCCATTGTGGCGCAAAGAAGGCCTGTACATCGGCCAGGGACCGGGTCCGCCGGAACGGCGGCAGGGATTGCAGGAACACCTTGCCATAGCCCCGGTTGAGCAGGCGCGGGTCGCACAGGACCAGCACCCCCCGATCGGTCTCACTGCGGATCAGCCGGCCCACGCCCTGTTTCAGCGCGATGACCGCCTGCGGCAGCTGTTCGTCGCGGAACGGATTGCCGCCCTGGGTACGGATCGCCTCGAGCCGCGCTTCGTACACCGGGTCATCGGGCGCAGCGAAGGGAAGCTTGTCGATCACCACCACGCTCAGCGCCTCGCCCACCACATCCACGCCCTCGCGGAAACTGGCAGAACCAAGCAGCACGCCGTTGCCCGACTCGCGGAAACGCTGCAGCAGCGTCGCCCGCGGCGCCTCGCCCTGCACGAACAGCAGCCACGGCCCGTCGCGCAACGCCTCGGCCGCCTCGCGCAGTGCGCGATGGGAAGCAAACAACAGGAACGCCCTGCCCTGCGATGCCTGCAGCACCGGCCGCAGCGCCTGGATCAGCGCGGTGCCGAAGCCGCGTGCGGCGGGGTCGGGCAAGCCTTCGGGCAGATAGCACAGGGCCTGCTCGGGCCAGTTGAACGGGCTGGGTTGCACCAGTGTCTGTGGATCATCCAGGCCAAGACGCGTGGCGATGTGTTCGAAACCACCCCCGACGGTCAGCGTGGCCGAGGTGAAAATCCATGCCGCCTGGCTGCGCTCACGATGCTCGCGCAACGGCGCGGACACATCCATCGGGGTGCGCTGGCAGCGGAAGCCGCGCGCGGTCAACTCGTACCAGAGCACGTCGCCCTGGGTGACCGCCGCATCGGCCGGATCGGCATCGAAGTCCAGCGCCGGCTCCTCCTCGCCCAGCCAGCGGCTCAACCGCGAGATCGCCTCGCGCGCACGCGCATGGCATGCGTCCAACCCGGCCGCCGCTTCGCGCAGCGGCTGCAATGCCTGCTCCAGCGCCACCAGCCCGGCCATCACCGTATCGAAGCCGTCGCGCACCTGTGGCATCGCCAGCGCGCGCCATTGTGTTCCCCGCGATGGCAATCCCTCCATTGCCCCGCGCAGGGCGAGCAGCGCCTGCTGCAGGTCGTCGACCGGTTGCTGCAGGGCCGACTGCGCGCCACCGACACCGCGCGCTTCGACCAGGCAGTCGCGGCCCAGCTCCTGCCACGGCCGCATGCCGAATCCCTCGCCGAAAAACTGTGCCGCCAGCTCGGGCAGCTGATGGGCCTCGTCGATGACGAAGGCCTGCGCACCGGGAAGCAGCTCGCCGAATCCCTCCTGCTTGAGCGCCAGATCGGCCAGCAGCAGATGGTGGTTGACCACCACCAGATCGGCGGCCTGTGCACGCTGTCGTGCGCGCACGACAAAGCAGTCGTCCCAGAACGGGCACTCGCTGCCCAGGCAGTTGTCGACGGTGGAGGTGACCATCGGCAGCAGCGGCGAATCGTCAGCCAGCCCGTCGAGCTCGGCGATGTCACCGAACTCCGAACGCCCCGACCAGGACAGGATGCGCTGGAACTGTGCGGCCTGTTCCGGGCTGGAAAAACGCGGCTCGCCACGTGCCTGTTGCAGGCGGTAGCGGCACAGGTAGTTGGCGCGCCCCTTCAGCAGTGCGCTGCGCAGACCGACGCCCAGCGCCTGGCGCACGCGCGGCAGGTCGCGATGGTAGAGCTGGTCCTGCAACGCGCGGGTTCCGGTGGAAATGATGGTACGCAATCCGGAAAGCAGCACCGGCACCAGATAGGCGAAGGTCTTGCCGGTACCGGTACCGGCCTCGGCCAGCAGCAGGTCACGCTGCTGCAGCGACGCGGCGATGGCCTCGGTAAGGCGCAGCTGCGCCGGACGCGGAACGAAGGCATCCAGGTGGGAGGCGAGCGCGCCGCCTTCACTGAGGGCTTCGCGGCTGGCATGGACAAGGTCGGACATCAGGCAGGAAGGATACCCGGCCGGGCGCTGCCCGGCACCCGTTTCAAGCCGGAGCCCGGGCGCCAGCAACGGCAACGGCGTCGTTCACGGCTCTGGGTTTCTACGTGCTCGGTGGGGCGGGGGGGCCCCGGCGGGCACGCCCGCAAACCCACCCAAGGGGGGCGCTGGCGGCCACCCGTGCGCCCACCGGC
>NZ_JBRRDR010000085.1:0-3404 GCF_056759755.1 Stenotrophomonas sp. STEN046 | reverse complement strand
CCCCCCCCCGGGCGGGCGCCCCCCCGGCCCCCCCCCCGCGGGGCGCCGCGCGGGGTCCTCGTGGCGCCCCCCCCCCCCCCCCACTACCGGGCGTCATTCCTCTTCTTCCTCCGGCACCTCGTCCGCATTCAACGTGCGCGCCTTGCGCTTCGGTGCGGTGAACGGGGTCGGCGTCGGCACGCCCGGCAGCGCGCTGCCAAACACCATGTGCGCACCGGCGCGCAGGCTGCCACCGGCCATTTCCAGTTCGAAGCGCTCGGCATCACGCTCGCGGATCTGCTCGGCAATCTCGCGGGCGTCATCCTCATCCGCACCCAGCTCCACCAGTGCCGCCTGCCCGAACAGCAGCGCCGATTCGAACGTCTCGCGAATCTGGAAATCAACGCCGGCATGGATCAGCCGCAGCGAATGCTCGCGGTCGAACGAACGCACCAGCAGCTTGGCCTGCGGGAACTGATGGGCCACCA
Source organism: Stenotrophomonas sp. STEN046 (assembly GCF_056759755.1). NCBI lineage: Bacteria > Pseudomonadati > Pseudomonadota > Gammaproteobacteria > Lysobacterales > Lysobacteraceae > Stenotrophomonas > Stenotrophomonas sp. STEN046. The sequence goes on along the minus strand of NZ_JBRRDR010000085.1, from coordinate 2,937 downwards.
GTTCAACGATGCGGTCAGCATCCTCGGCATTGTTCACGCACACCGCGATCGCCCGCGCACTGCCCGCACCGGACGCATGCAGCACGTCCAGGCGCGTGCCGTCGCCGTAATAGATCTTGAAACCGAAGCGCTCGGCGTTGTGGATCATGTCCACGTCGTTGTCGATGATGGTCACGTCCACATCGCGTGCCAGCAGCGACTGGCTGGCGACCTGGCCGAAGCGACCGAAGCCGATCAGCAGCACGCTGCCAGACAAGCCATCGGCCTCGTCCACGCCTTCCATGTTCACCGTCGGCGTCGGCGCGAAGCGCTTGTAGACCAGCACCACCAGCGGGGTCAGCGCCATCGACAGCACCACCACCGCAGTGAAGTTGGCATTGATGTCCAGGCTGATCACACCGGCACTGGCAGCGGCCGAGAACAGCACGAAGGCGAACTCGCCGCCCTGTGCCATCAGCACGCCACGGTCCAGCGCCTGTGCGTGGTCGCTGCCCATGATGCGTGCGACCACATAGATGCACACCGCCTTGGCCGCCATCAGCGCCACCACCAGTCCGAGGATCATCGGCCAGTTGCCGGCCACCACGCCCAGGTCCAGCGCCATGCCCACGCTGAGGAAGAACAGGCCGAGCAGGATGCCGCGGAACGGCTCGATATCGGCTTCAATCTGGTGGCGGAAGGTCGACTCGCTCAGCAGCACGCCGGCCAGGAACGCGCCCATCGCCATCGACAGGCCGGACAACTGCATCAACAGCGCCGCGCCCAGCACCACCAGCAGCGCAGCGGCGGTCATCACCTCGCGCGCCTTCGATTCGGCCAGCAGGCGGAACAGCGGGTTGAGCAGGAAGCGGCCCACCAGCACCAGGCCGACGATGGCGCCGATGCCAATGGCCACCGACATCCAGCGCGAACCTTCACCAGCGACGGCGCCCGCGCTGGGTGCCATCCATGCCACCAGCGCCAGCAACGGCACGATCAGCAGGTCTTCAAACAGCAGGATCGAGACGATCTTCTGCCCGGACGGCAGCGCGATGTCGCCGCGCTCGGCCAGCAGCTGCATCACCACGGCGGTGGAGGTCAGCACGAAGCCGGTAGCGCCGATGAAGGCGACCTGCCAGGGCAACCCGAACAGCTTGGCGATGCTGGTCAGCACCAGCGCGCAGGTGACGATCTGCAGTGTGCCCAGCCCGAAGATTTCCTTGCGCAGGCTCCACAGGTGCGAGGGGCGCATTTCCAGGCCGATCACGAACAGGAACATGACCACGCCGAGTTCGGCGGTGTGCAGGATCGACTGCGGGTCGGAGAACCAGCCCAGGCCGAACGGACCGATCGCCAGGCCGGCAGCGAAGTAGCCCAGCACCGAGCCCAGGCCGAGCCGACGGAACAGCGGCACCATCACCACCGCTGCACCCAACAGGGCCACGACCTTGACCAGCTCGCTGGTCGCTGCTTCTACCGCCATGCGGTGTATTCCCCGGAATCGAAATCGGACTCAACGATAGAGCAATGCCGATGACGGCAATAGCATGTACGTTGCGTTTGATTGTCTTTCAGGTGGAACAACACAGGGCTCAACCCGATGGATCATCCCGAAACCGCGCGTGCTTCGGTAGGTGCCAACCTTGGTTGGCACGAGAGCGCCGACCAAGGTCGGCATCTACCAGGGCGCTCCCCCGACCGTTTCACCCGCTCCGGCAGAACGCGGCGTAATCGATATACCCGGGGAACGGTACGCCCGGCGCGCACACCGGGCACTGCGGGTCCGGGCCGATACCGGTTTCGCGGAAGCGCATGCCCAGCGCGTCGAAGCGCAGCAGCCGGCCAATCAGCGGCTCACCAATGCCCAGCAGCAGCTTCAGTACCTCGGTCGCCTGCAGCACCCCGGCCAGACCCGGCAGCACGCCCAGTACGCCCGCTTCGGAACAGTTCGGCGCGAATTCCGGCGGCGGCGGCTCCGGGAACAGGCAGCGGTAGCACGGCGCCACGCCGCGCTGGCGCCCGGCATCGAACACGCTCACCTGGCCATCGAAACGCTCGATCGCGGCATAGACCATCGGCTTCGCATGCTTGATGCAGGCATCGTTGAGCAGGTAGCGCAGCGGGAAGTTGTCCGACCCATCCAGCACCACATCCACGCCTTCCAGCAGGCGGTCCACGTTCTCCGAGGTGACACGCTCGGGCACCGCCTCGACCTCGATGGATGGGTTCAGCGCCAGCAGGCGCTCACGCGCCGAATCCACTTTCAGCTGGCCGACGCTGGCCTCGGTATGCACGATCTGCCGGTGCAGGTTGCTGCGTTCGACCCGGTCGTGGTCGGCGAAACGCAGGTGTCCTACGCCGGCGGCGGCCAGATAGAAGCCGGCCGGCGCGCCCAGCCCGCCCGCGCCGAGCACCAGCACCCGCGCCTGCTGCAGCCGGCGCTGGCCTGCCTCGCCCACCTGCGGCAGCAGCAGATGGCGCGAATAGCGGTCATAGAAATCGCGGTCGGCAGCACTGCTCAGCGGCTGCACCAGCGGCAGCGCCTGCTCGCGCCAGGCCACGGTGCCGCCGGCGACCGAGGCCACGTTGGTGTAGCCCGCATCCAGCAACGCCTGCGCTGCATCAGCCGAGCGCTTGCCGCTCTGGCAGATCAGCAGGATTTCCTGGCCCTGTGTGGGCAGGTGCGCGACCGGGTCTGCCAGCAGGTCAGCCTTGGCCACGCCGCGCGCGCCTTCGGCCATGCCGCCGGCCCGCTCGTGCGCTTCGCGCACATCGATCAGCACCGCACCATGGGCGAGACGCACGCGCGCCTGTTCAGGGGAAAGCTCTGGAATGCTCATGGCGCCATTATCGCGCAGGCCACGCCACGCGCGCCTTGACCGATATCCGCAGGCACGTGGTAGTGCCGGCCGCTGGCCGGCAACCTCATGAACATGACAGGCATCATCGGGTTGCCGG
>NZ_JBRRDR010000084.1:0-3581 GCF_056759755.1 Stenotrophomonas sp. STEN046 | reverse complement strand
GGCGGGTTCATAGCGCCGCCCGCGCCGGGGGGGGGGGGCGGCCGGGGCGCGCTCACACCCCCGCCCTCCCTCGGGGGGGGGGGGGCCGCCGCCCGCCCCCCCCCACTACCCGATCGCCCAGCGATTTCTGAACATCTGGATCGCGCAGCACGGTTAGAGTCGGGCTTCCCCCATCGGACCGGACGTTCCATGCGCGTTTTCCTGCTGCTGCCACTGGCCCTGCTCGCGGCCTGTTCCACCACCCCCACCGAGCTGGACCCGATTTCCTACGCCTGCCAGCAGCAGCTGGATGCCTACCGCGAGCAACCGGCGCTGCGCAATTCGCGCAACGAACGGCCACCGCTGCCGGTGGCACCCATCAGCGAGGCCTGCGACAAGGAACTGCAGCGCAAGGGCGTGGATCGCGTGGTGCGCTGAGCGGCGTATGATCGGCGCGCGGGCCTGCCCGCGATTGGAGCTGTCTACATGGAACGTTCTGCCCGCCTGCCGTGCGGCCTGCTGTTGTTGACGGGCCTGCTGGCCACCGCGCCGGCACTGGCCAACAGCACGGCCTGCCAGGAGCGCTACCCCAGCGTGGCCGCGCAGGTGGCGATGTTCGACGTGGCCTGGGCGGCAGCCGAGCGACTGGATGCACTGCCCGACGTGGAGGTGGTGATCGCCGCGCGTGGCGGCCAGGACCTGAGCCGCTATGGCCTGCGTCACAGCCACCTGGCCTTCCTGGTGCGCGAGGATGACGGCCGCTGGCGCGCCATGCACCTGCTCAACCGCTGCAAGACCGACAGCTCGCAGCTGTACCGCGAGGGCCTGGGCAATTTCGTTGGTGAAAGCGGCAGCCATACCGATCTGCGCATTGGCGTGCCACCGCCGGCATTGCGTGCGGCCCTGAAGACGATGCTGGCGGCGCCGGCCATCCAGCCCAAGGCACTGCACGAGGCCAACTACAACGTGGTGGCCTACCCGTTCTCGACCGACTTCCAGAATTCCAACCAGTGGGTGCTGGAGGTGCTGGCGGCAGCGATGGCGCAGGCCGAGGGCGACCCGGTTATCGTCAAGCGCGAGCAGGCCCAGCAATGGCTGCGCGCGCAGAAGTACCAGCCCAGCGTGCTGCATATCGGCCTGGGCAAGCGCGTGGGTGCGCGCCTGTTCGTGGCCAACGCCACCACCACCGACCACCCGGCCAGCGAGCGCATTTCCGGCAACTATTCGGTGGTGACGGTGGAATCGGTGTTCGACTTCCTGCACCAGCGCAGCCAGCTGCTGCAGGAACTGACCATTGCGCATGCGGCGGTCGATTCCGCCGCTGCTGCCCCCTGACCTGGCAAGGAGAAGATGATGCGTACCCTGCAATTGACCGTGATGGCCGCGCTGATGTGCGGCAGCCTGTTGTCCGCTGCACCGGCACACGCCGAGCGCCGCATCGTGATCCTGCAGAACAGCGTACCCGAAGGTCCGAGCCTGGAAATGTCCGCGCCGCTGGTGACCTCCGCGCGGGCGGCAGCGGCCAAGGAGGCTGAGGACGCCGGCCTGCCCCCAGGCCAGGGGGCGTCGGTGAAACTGCCGCAGATGCAGGTCAGCGCCATCTCCACCACCGTCGATGGACGCCGCGAGGTACTGCTGCGCGATGCCAACAACCCGCAGAACACCGCCTCGATGCAGTGGCCCAAGCGCCCCGGTGACCCCGCCGTGCAGTTCAACGTGGGCCAGACCGTGAACTTTGAACCGGCCGAGTCGGGCAACGGCTGGCGGGTGAGCGACAACCAGGGCCGCCCGCTGGAATACCTGCCCGAGGCCACCGGCCCACGCGACATTTTCGATACGCAGCGCTGATCCGCTGCATTGCACCTGACCAGGAGGTCACCATGATCCGTTCCCTGCGCGCCCCCGCGGCCGCCCTGCTGCTGTCGGCACTGATGGTGCCCACCGTGCATGCCGGCGCCGCGCCCCAGCTCAACAGCGGCCAGACCAGCGTGCTGGTCACTTCGCTGATCGTGGTGTCGGTTCCGCTGGCCACCTCGATGGGCCTGGCCGCGCTGTCCAAGGCGCCGTTCAAGGCCAGCGAGCGCAACGGCCGGGTTGCCGAGCGCACACCGGCGGTACCGCTGCCGCCGATGGAAGTGAAACAGGTGGCGACCACTGCCGCCGGCGAACGCCAGGTGCATCTGCAGGTGCCGGACAAGGCCGACCAGACCGCCACCCTGCAGTGGCCGGCGATCGAGGGCGAAGACCCGGTGGCCGGCTTCGTGGTGGGCCAGCAGGTGCGCTTCGACCCCACCCAGGCCGGTGCCGGCTGGACGGTGAAGAACAGCGACGGCAAGGCCCTGGCCTATGTGCCCACCGCCTATGCCGCCGGCGACGTGCTGAGCGAACAGCTGTAAAGCTGAACGGGCGGTTTTGGATTTGCCGCAGGCCGGGCGGATAATGGGCGATTCCCTTTATCTCCCTGGCTCGCCATGTCCGTGCGTCCTGCGCCTGTTTTTGCCCCGTTGACCGCCCGCGCCCTGGTGCTGGCGGTGCTGGCCATGGGCGCAGTGGTGCTGCTGTCCAACGTGCTGGTGCAGTACCCGATCAACGACTGGCTGACCTGGGGCGCCTTCAGTTATCCGGTGGCCTTCCTGGTAAGCAACCTGATCAACCGCCGCTTCGGCCCGGGCCCTGCCCGCCGCGTGGCGTGGATTGGTTTTGCGGTGGCGGTGCTGTTGTCGGTATGGGTTGCCACCCCGCGCATCGCCATTGCCTCGTGCTCGGCCTTCATCGTGGCGCAGCTGCTGGATATCACCGTGTTCGACCGCCTGCGTCGCGGCAGCTGGTGGCGCGCGCCGATGGTGGCCACCACCTGCAGCGCGACGGTGGACACCACCATCTTCTGGTCGATCGCCTTCGCCGGTTCCACGCTGCCCTGGGTGAGCTGGGCGGCAGGCGACCTGGCGGTGAAGCTGGCGATCGGCGTGTGCCTGCTGGCACCGTTCCGCGCGCTGTTGTGGAAGATGGCGCCGCTGCGCACGACCGGCTGACAGACCTTGCCCTGGTAGATGCCAACCTTGGTTGGCGCGCACCTTGTACCCGGTGGGTGCCGACCGTTGGTCTGCATGCTGTTGCTCTGGTAGGTGCCAACCTTGGTTGGCACGCTGTTGCGGGGCCCATGAACGCTGACGGGTTCGTGCCAACCAAGGTTGGCACCTACCAACGGCGGGCCATCGCCGAGCCCTTGCTCCGGTAGACGCCAACCTTGGTTGGCATGCACCTTGTACCCGGTGGGTGCCGACCGTTGGTCGGCATGCTGTTGCTCTGGTAGACGCCAACCTTGGTTGGCACGCTGTTGCGCGGCCCATGACGGCTGACGGGCTCGTGCCAACCAAGGTTGGCACCTACCAACGGCGGGCCACCGCCGAGCCCTTGCTCCGGTAGACGCCAACCTTGGTTGGCACGCTGTTGCGGGGCCCATGAACGCTGACGGGTTCGTGCCAACCAAGGTTGGCACCTACCAACAGCGAGCTATCGCCGAGCCCTTGCTCCGGTGGGTGCCGACCGTTGGTCGGCACGCTGTTGCGGGGCCCATGAACGCTGACGGGTTCGTGCCAACC
>NZ_JBRRDR010000083.1:0-4394 GCF_056759755.1 Stenotrophomonas sp. STEN046 | reverse complement strand
GGTCTGGGCTTCATGGTCTGGGGGGGGGGGGGGGGGGGGGGGCGGCGGCCCCCCCCCCCACCACAAAAGGGGGGGGGGGGGGGGCCGCCCAACCCCCACCCCCCCCCCCCCGCCCCCCCCCCCCCCCCCCCCCCCCCCCAACCCGCCCCGCCCCCCCCCCCCCCCCCCCCCGACAGATATCCGCGGCGGACGGTCGAGCAACTGCAACGTCAATTGCAGAAGCAAGGGCATGGGTTCGATAGGTAGATTGAAGTGCACTGCCTGTGGATGTGGCTGTGCTTTCGATGGGTGTTGCCCGGCTTTTGGTGGGTGCGGACCTTGGTCCGCACTATCTATCCGATGTCATGAACCGTCGTCGCAATCGACCCCGCCTGTGCACACTGGCAACTGCCGAATCACGATACATGTCGCAGATTGCTCGGTCATTCGCGATCCTTGCGCCAGCTGCGCTTGAGGCCCTTCAACAACATGCAAAAATGCCGAAAGCGTCTTGATGGTGCGGGCATTGCAACTCGTCTGATTGGCATTCCGCCACAGCAGGTTTACAGATGATGAGCCACCGAAAAAAGGTGGCCGGGCTTCGAAAACCCGTTTTGTCGAACGTTGTTTACGCTTGCCAGTCGGCGTCACTTTGCGTGGCGCCGGCTGGCAATCCGTCTGCCGGCTATGGCGGGCGGGGCGTGGGGGCCTTCGGGCCAGCCGGAGCGTTCGACACCGGTTTTCGAGCCACGTCTCCGTCCGCCACCTCTGGGTGGCGGCTACCGTCTGTCCTGCACGGAGCCTTGCCATGAATGCATCGGATTTCCCCCATCTGCACGCTTACCTCGGCCCGGCAGACGCCGACGAGGACACGGAACCGTCGCCAGCGCTTGATCCCACCACGTTGGTTGCGACCTTGCGACGCATCGGTACCGGTGCCGCCGCTGACGGCCAACCGTGGCCGGAACGGCATCAACTTCCCAGCCGATGCATGGCACTGGCCGATGTCGACAGCGCGCTGGCCGGGCTGCGGGTGGTGCAGGAGGTCATGCTGGCCGCCGAGCGCACCCGGCAGAACGGTGCGCCGGAGGAATACGTCGGCGACCGGGTCATGGAAGGGTTGATGCTGGCCTGCCTGGCCTTGTGCGCGCAGGCAAGCTCACGACTGCAGCCGCAGCTGTAACGGGCGCGTAGCGTCGCCTCCCCGGCGAGTGGGGTCAGATCCCTTTCCCATTGGAAAACGGATCTGCCCCCTGCCCGGTCATTACGGCACCGCCGCCGTCACGATGATCTCGACCTTCCAGTCGGCATGGGCCAGCTTGGCTTCAACCGTGGCGCGGGCCGGCGTTGCGCCGTCCACCACCCACTCGTCCCACGCCTTGTTCATGCCATCGAAATCGGCCATGTCGGCCAGGAAGATCTCCGCGCGCAGCACATGCTGGCGATCGCTGGCCACCAGTGCCAGCAGCTTGTCGATCTCGGCCAGCACCTGCCGGGTCTGCCCGGTGATGTCCTGGCTGGTGTCTTCCGGAATCTGTCCGGAGAGGTAGGCGACCTTGTTGTACACGGTCATCTCGGACATGCGCGGTCCGACGTCGTAACGCTCCATCATGGGCGTGGCTCCTGCGGGTGGTCTGACCTGCATTCTCGCCCAGCCGGGCCGGGAAGTGTGTGCCCGGCACGGCCACTGGATACCGCCACCTGCGGCACATCGGCAACGCTGGTCAAACGGCGCTGGCAGGCGCACGATGCGCCTCGCCCTGCGTTGACACCGCTCTCGCCCTGACTGACGCACCCTTGCGCCGATGACCGCCCCTACCGATACCGTCCCTGCCACCGCCCCCCCTGCCTGGAGGCGGGTCGTCACCATCGTTGTGCCATTGCTGATCCTGGCGCTTGCCCTGCACGGGCTGGCCGGTGAATTCGACGAGCATGGCTACCGCGCCATCCGCCAGGCGTTCCATCAGCTCAGCAGCGCCCAGATCGCACTGACGGTCCTGCTCGGCCTGGCCAGCTACGCCTGCCTGATCGGCTTTGATGCCATCGGCCTGCGCCGAAGCGGCATCCGCGTACACCCTGCACGCATCGGCATCACCGCCTTCCTGGCCCACACGCTTGGCCAGACCGTGGGCTTTGCCGCACTGACCGGCGGCGCAGTGCGGCTGCGTGGCTACCGTAGTGCAGGGCTTGGCCTGGCACAGATCGGCCAGGTCGTGCTGATGAGCACGCTCGGCTTCATCTTTGGTGCCTGGCTGCTGATCGGGGTGGCACTGTGCATGGAGCCGGCCGCGGCCGCACTGGCGCTTCCGCTGGACCCGGATGCCGTGCGCGTGGTCGGCATCATCGCACTGCTCGCCTATGCAGCCACCGTGCTGCTGGTCGGGCGCGATGGGCGCCAGTTCCGCATCTTCGGCCATGGTCTGTGGCTGCCCGACCGCCGCACCATGCTCGGCGTCACCGTGCTCAGCGTGGTCGAACTGGTGTTGGCCAGTGCGGCGTTCTACGTGCTGCTGCCCGACTCCACACCCACCGGCCTGCCGGGTTTCGTCGGCCTGTACCTGGTGGCCGTCCTGGCCGGCCTGGTCTCCACCGTGCCGGCCGGCCTGGGCGTGTTCGAATGGAGCCTGCTGAAACTGCTGCCCCAGGTTGCGCCGGCGGCGGTGCTGGCAGCGGCGCTGATCTATCGGGTCAGCTACTACGTGCTGCCGCTGCTGCTGGCAACGGTCCTGGCGCTGGCGCCTGCCATGCGACAGCCGCTGCAGGCCAGCGCCGGCGCCACCCGTGCCGGCTGGCATGCGCTGCGCCCCTGGTTGCCACAGATCATCGCGCTGGCGGCCTTCAGCGTGGGCGCTGCGCTGGTCATCGACGGCACCCTGCCTACACCGCGGCGCCATCTCATCAACGCCTCGCTGCCGATCCTGGAAACCTCGCACCTGATCGGCAGCCTGGCCGGTGTCGCCCTGCTGCTGATCGGCCAGGGCCTGGCCCGTCGCAGCCATGCCGCCTGGATGCTGGCAATGGCCATCTGCGTGATCGCGCCACTGCCGATCTGGTTGCGCGGCGGCCAGCCGCTGATCGCACTGTCGGCGCTGCTGGTGGCCATGGCCCTGTGGGCCGCGCGGCGCGAGTTCTATCGCCAGGGGGCGCTGCTGGATGAAGCCTGGTCGTGGCCGTGGCTGCGCAATCTCGGCCTGGTACTGGTGGCGGTTACCTGGCTGCTGTTCTTCACCTACAGCCATGTCGAATACCAGAACGAGTTGTGGTGGCAGTTCGCGGTTTCCGGGAATGCGCCGCGAGCGCTGCGGGCCTTGCTGCTGGTGGCGATGGCGCTGGTGATGTTCGGCCTGGCCAGGCTGCTGCACAGCACGCGCAGCCCGCTGCCGGCGGCCGACGAGGCCACGTTGCAGTCACTGGCGCCGATCCTTGCCGGTGCCACCGACACCCAGGCCTGCCTGGTGCTGACCGCCGACAAGGCGGTGCTGCGCGACGAGGCGCGCAAGGGCTTTGTGATGATGCAGCGCTACGGCGGCTCGCTGATCGCGATGGGCGACCCGGTTGGTCCTCCCGAAGTGGCACGCGCCCTGATCTGGCGCTTCCGCGAGGAAGCCGACCGCCTCGGCCTGCGCCCGGTGTTCTACCAGGTGGGTGAAGCGTACTGGCAGACCTATCTGGATCTCGGCCTGGGCCTGGTCAAGCTGGGCGAAGAAGCGATGGTGCCGCTGCACGACTTCGGGCTGGAAGGGCGCGAGCGCGCGGACCTGCGCCAGGCCTGGAACCGCGGCAAGCGCGGCGGGCTGACATTCCGGGTAGCCCCGGTAGACGAGATTCCGGCATTGCTGCCGCGCCTGCATGCCATTTCCAACGCGTGGCTGGACGACAAGTCCGGTGATGAGAAGGGCTTTTCACTGGGCAGCTACGACCCCGACTATCTGGTGCGCTTCCCGGTCGCACTGGTTGAAGCCGAGGGACAGATCGTGGCCTTCGCCAACCTGTGGCAGGCGCCGGCCGGTGCGGAGCTGTCGGTGGACCTGATGCGCCACGTCAACGAAGCGCCCAAGGGCACGATGGATTTCCTGTTCATCGAGTTGTTCCTGTGGGGACGCGCGCAGGGCTATGCCCGTTTCTCGCTGGGCATGGCGCCGTTGTCCGGGCTCGCCCAGCACCGCCTGGCGGGACGCTGGAACCGGCTGGCGGGCCTGCTGGCGCGGCATGGCGAACGCTTCTATGGCTTCAGTGGCCTGCGCCGCTTCAAGTCGAAGTTCGACCCGCAATGGCGGCCGCGTTACCTGGCGGCACCGGGGGGCATGCACCTGCCCGCGGCACTGCTGGATGCCACACGGCTGATCTCGCTGGACCCGCGGCGGAACTGAGCACGCACGCTCCGCCGGGCATGGCCCGGCCCTGTACGGTAGCGC
>NZ_JBRRDR010000082.1:0-4892 GCF_056759755.1 Stenotrophomonas sp. STEN046 | reverse complement strand
GGGCCCCCCGTTGGTGGGGCGGGGGGTGCCGGGCCCCTTGACCGCTGCGGGGTCGGGCCCTCCCATCGGGCGCCACCCACCCAGCGCCGCTACAGTTGTTGCAGCCGGTCAGACGAACGGCAGTTCCGCTGCAACACACGCCGCCGTGATCACCGCACACGCATCTTCAATCGCTGGCGTGGTCGGGGCCAGCCGCGGACGGCGATCCAGCGTGCAGGCCAATCCCACTTCAAGCAGCGTGGCATGCGCGCCATGCAACGCCTGCGCGGTGTCTTCCGGCACGAACCCGGCCAACGCCAGTGCATCGATCAACGACGGCGTATCGCGTGGCTGCAGCAGTGCCGGCTGCTGCGCACTGCGCGCCAGCACACCGGTCTGCAGCAGGAACTCCAGGTCGACCACGCCACCGGGGCCCTGCTTCAGGTCCAGCCGTGCAGCATCACTGCGGTCCAGTTCGGTGCGCATGCGCCCGCGCATCTTCAGCACATCGGCATACAGCACACCGGCATCGCGTTCGCGGCCCAGCGTCTGTGCACGCACCTGTTCGAAATCGGCCAGCAGGCTGGCATCGCCAGCCACGCCGCGTGCGCGCACCAGTGCCTGGTGTTCCCAGGTCCACGCGCGTTCGCGCTGGTATTCGGTGTAGCTGGCCAGCGATGACACCAGCGAGCCCTTGCCACCATCCGGGCGCAGGCGCACGTCGATGTCGTACAGGCGCCCGGCGGCGGTGACCGCGCCCAGCAGCGCCATCACCTTCTGCGCCAGACGCGCGTACCAGCGCCCCGGCTCCAGCGGGCGCGCGCCATCGCTGGCATCCACGCCGGCGGGATTGTCGTGCAGGAACACCAGGTCAAGGTCAGAACCGAAGCCCAGCTCCAGCCCGCCCAGGCTGCCGTAGCCGATGATCGCAAAGCGCCCGCCGGCAATCGCTCCGTGTGCGGCGTGCATGTCGGCCTCGGCCATCGCCAGCACCGTGACCACCACTGCCTGCGCCAGTTCGGCCAGTTGCCGGGTGCTGTCCACCGCACCCTGGCGGCCATCCAGCGTGGCCATCGCCATGCGGAAGCTGAGCGCCAGCCGCGTTTCGTTGAGCCAGCGCAACGCGGATTCGGGATCTTCAACGGCCAGCACCTGCTGGCACTCGGCCAGCATGCCGGCCGCGTCGGGCATCGGCCCGGACACCCGCACGTCCAGCAGTTCGTCCAGCAGCAGCGGATAGGCGGCCAGGCGTTCGGCCAGCAGCGCACTGCGCGCCAGCACATCCACCAACCGCGCCAGCGCGCTGGGTTGTTCGTCCAGCAGTGCCAGGTAGCTGGTACGGCGCAGCACCGCCTGCAGCAGACCGAGCACGCGCTTGAGCGCGGCATCCGGCTGTGGCGAACGGGTGGCCGCATGCAGCAGCGCCGGCAGCACGCGGTCCAGGCGCGCACGCGCGGCATCGGACAGCGACTTCACGCCCGAGCCCTGGGCGAAATCGCGCAGCGACTGGTCGGCACCATTGGCATCGAGGAAGCCGGCCTCGGCCAGCAGCGGCGCGTTGCTGCCCTCGGGCAGGCTGCGCCAGTAGTTGGCCAGTGCATCGGGCGCGGCCTGGCCCTTGCGCGGGGCCAGCAACGCGGCAAATTCAGTACTGACCCGCTGCTGCTGCACGCTCAGCGCGGCACGCAGTGCGTCCCAGCCCGGGTAACCGAGACCGACAGCAATGCGCTCGCGGTCCAGCAGGTCGCTGGGCAATACGTGGGTCTGCGCATCGCGCAGCATCTGCAGGCGGTTTTCCAACCGGCGCAGGAACAGGTAGGCCTCACGCAGCGCGGCGCCGTCTTCGGCAGCAATCTGCCCGGCGGCCATCAGTGCGTCCAGCGCCACCAGCAGGCGGCGCTCGCGCAGCGCCGGCTCACGGCCACCGCGGATCAGCTGCAATGCCTGGCACAGGAATTCGATTTCGCGGATGCCACCGGCGCCGCGCTTGATGTCGTCGTGCATCTCGCGGCGCGCCACTTCGGCGGTGATCGCCGCCTTCATCTCGCGCAGGCCATCGAGTGCGGTGAAATCCAGGTAGCGCCGGTATACGAACGGGCGCAGCGTCTGCAGCCAGGCCTCGCCGGCAGTGATGTCACCGGCCACCGCGCGCGCCTTCAGCCAGGCATAGCGTTCCCAGTCGCGGCCTTCGCGCTGGAAATACTGATCCATCGCCGCAAATGACAGCGCCACGCGGCCGGCGCTGCCGAACGGGCGCAGGCGCAGGTCGACGCGGTGGCTGAAGCCATCGACGGTGGTGTCGTCCAGCAGCTTGGCCAGGCGCTGGCCGAGCCGGGCGAAATACTCCTCGGCGGCAAGCGGGCGCGCGCCATCGGACTCTCCCCCCTGCACGTAGGCGTAGACCAGATCGACGTCGGAACTGAAGTTGAGCTCGCCACCGCCCAGCTTGCCCAGCCCGAACACCACCAGCTGCTGCGGCTGTCCGTGCTCATCGGCAATGACACCGTGGCGCTGGGCGAACTCCTGCTGCAGCGCCTGCAACGCCAGCCGCAGGCAGTCCTCGGCCAGCGTGGTGGCACCGGCCAGGGTCTGCGCGACATCGTCCAGGCCGGCCAGGTCCCGCCAGATCAGCCGGGTGGACATGGCCGTGCGCCAGCGCCGCAGCTGCGCGGGCCAGTCGCTGGGCTGCAGCGGGTCGAGCACTGGCGCGGCGATCGGCGGGCAACCCGGTGCGGCCAGCTGCGCCAGCAACGCCGGTTGGCGCACCAGCGTGTCGATCGCGAAGTCGCTGCTGAGGGCCAGGTGCACCAGCATCGGCTGCAGCGCGGCGGGGATCGGGTCGGAGAGCGCCTGGGCCAGGCGCGCCAACGCGCGATCGACGAGGGGCTGCAGGGCGGCGGGTACTTCGACGGGGGCGAGGGTCATGCGCCGATTGTATCGGCCCGGTCATGCCGGTCGCTGTTCGGCACAGGCTATCGAGGTTGCCGGCCAGCGGCCGGCACTACCGACAACCGCGAGCCGCGCATTCATCTTGGCCGTCGGGCAATAAAAAAGCCCGCTTGCAGCGAACTGCCAGCGGGCTCTGCTCCCTCCCCCACGTCGGGATGCAGGGCCATCGTGCGGTGTGCGAAAGGACTTTGCACGCTGCACTGCAAAACAAAACCGGTGGGCAGGGGAGCACGCGTGGGCGAAACGCCATTCCACGAAGGTCGCGCCCCCGTACGGCGGGGGATGGCCGATAATCGGGGTTCCCTCCAGAAATGCTGTCGTCATGACTGTTGATCGCATCGCCAACGCGCGTCTTCGTGACCGCGTGGTCTCCGCCGAGGCCGCAGCCGCGCTGATCCAGCCCGGTGAAACCGTGGCCATGAGCGGCTTTACCGGCTCCGGTTACCCCAAGGCCGTTCCCGTCGAACTGGCCCGCCGCATCGAAGCGGTGCACGCCCAGGGCCTGCCCTTCCAGATCAGCCTGATGACCGGTGCATCCACCGCCCCGGAACTGGACGGTGCGCTGGCCAAGGCCGATGGCATCGCCATGCGCATGCCGTTCCAGAGCGACCCGGATGCGCGCAACCGCATCAACGAGGGCAAGCTGGATTACATCGACATCCACCTCAGCCACGTTGCCCAGCATGTCTGGTTCGGCTTCTATGGCGATATCGATACCGCCGTGGTCGAAGTGTCGGCCATCCGCGAAGACGGCTCGCTGGTGCCGTCCACCTCGCTGGGCAACAACAAGACCTGGCTGGACCTGGCCAAGAAGGTGATCGTCGAGGTCAACGAGTGGCAGCCGGCCGGCGTCGATGGCATGCATGACATCTACTACGGCACCGCACTGCCGCCGCACCGCAAACCGATTCCGCTGGTGAATGCCAACGACCGTATCGGTGAAACCGCGCTGCGCTGCGACCCGGACAAGATCGTAGCGGTGGTGCGCACCAACGGCCCGGACCGCAACAGCCCGTTCAGCCCGATCGATACCTGCAGCGAGCAGATTGCCGCGCACCTGATCGACTTCCTCAAGCACGAAGTGAAGCGCGGCCGCCTGCCGGCCAACCTGCTGCCGCTGCAGTCGGGCGTGGGCAACATCCCCAATGCGGTGCTGGCCGGCCTGGCCAGGAGCGGCTTCCGTGACCTGACCGCGTTCACCGAAGTGATCCAGGACGGCATGCTCGACCTGCTGCGCGACGGCGTGCTGAGCTATGCCTCGTGCACCGGCTTCGCGCTGAGCCCGCAGGCCAACGAGACGTTCAAGGAGAACATCGATTTCTACCGCGAGCGCATCATCATGCGCACGCAGGAAATCTCCAACCATCCCGAGCTGGTGCGTCGCCTGGGCTGCATCGGCATGAACGGCATGATCGAAGTGGACCTCTACGGCAACGTCAATTCGACGCACGTGATGGGCACGCGGATCATGAACGGCATCGGCGGTTCGGGCGATTTCGCCCGCAACGGTTTCCTGTCGGCGTTCCTCAGCCCGTCCACGGCCAAGAACGGCACCATTTCGGCGATCGTGCCGATGGCCAGCCATGTCGACCACACCGAGCACGATGTGTCGGTGATCGTGACCGAACAGGGCCTGGCCGACCTGCGCGGGTTGACCCCGCGCAAGCGTGCACAGGTGCTGATCGACAACTGCGCGCACCCGGATTTCCGCGCGCAGCTGCAGGATTACTTCGACCGCGCCAGCCGCGAGAGCTACGGCAAGCACACCCCGCACCTGCTGCCCGAAGCGCTGTCGTGGCACCAGCGCTGGCTGGATACCGGCACGATGAAGGGCTGAAGCCCGCGCTGTGCGCTCGCCGGGCGGGAGGCCCCCCCGACCCCGCCGCCCCCCCGGGGGGGGGGGGGGGGCGGCCGCCGCCGCGGGCGGGGGGGGGCGCGGCCGCACCGCCACGCGCCGGAGGCGG
>NZ_JBRRDR010000081.1:0-2500 GCF_056759755.1 Stenotrophomonas sp. STEN046 | reverse complement strand
GAAACCGGGTGATCTAGTCATGGCCAGGGTGAAGGTGCCGTAACAGGTACTGGAGGCCCGAACCCACGTCTGTTGCAAAAGACGGGGATGAGCTGTGATTAGGAGTGAAAAGCTAATCGAACCCGGAGATAGCTGGTTCTCCTCGAAAGCTATTTAGGTAGCGCCTCATATGTATCCTCTCGGGGGTAGAGCACTGTTATGGCTAGGGGGTCATCGCGACTTACCAAACCATTGCAAACTCCGAATACCGAGACGGACTGTATGGGAGACACACGGCGGGTGCTAACGTCCGTCGTGAAAAGGGAAACAACCCAGACCCACAGCTAAGGTCCCAAATTCACTGCTAAGTGGAAAACCATGTGGAAAGGCACAGACAGCCAGGAGGTTGGCTTAGAAGCAGCCACCCTTTAAAGAAAGCGTAATAGCTCACTGGTCGAGTCGGTCTGCGGGGAAGATTTAACGGGGCTAAGCAGTGAACCGAAGCTTGGGGTGTGCATATTTATATGTACGCGGTAGAGGAGCGTTCCGTAAGCCGTTGAAGGTGGATTGAGAAGTCTGCTGGAGGTATCGGAAGTGCGAATGCTGACATGAGTAACGATAATGCGGGTGAAAAACCCGCACGCCGAAAGCCCAAGGTTTCCTTGCGCAACGTTAATCGGCGCAGGGTGAGTCGGCCCCTAAGGCGAGGACGAAAGTCGTAGTCGATGGAAAGCAGGTTAATATTCCTGCACCTCGCGTAAGTGCGATGGAGGGACGGAGAAGGTTAGGCATACCGGGCGTTGGTTGTCCCGGGGAAAGGCGGTAGGTTTGGATCTTTGGCAAATCCGGGATCCTTTAAGACCGAGCACCGAGACGAGCCTTTATGGCGAAGTTGCTGATACCACGCTTCCAGGAAAAGCTCCTAAGCTTCAGCTTACGCAGACCGTACCGTAAACCGACACAGGTGGGTAGGATGAGAATTCTCAGGCGCTTGAGAGAACTCGGGTGAAGGAACTAGGCAACATGGCACCGTAACTTCGGGAGAAGGTGCACCCTTTTTGGTGGCTCGTGCGAGCTATAGCTGAAGAGGGTCGCAGTAACCAGGCCGCTGCGACTGTTTATCAAAAACACAGCACTCTGCAAACACGAAAGTGGACGTATAGGGTGTGACGCCTGCCCGGTGCTGGAAGGTTAATTGATGGGGTCAGCCGCAAGGCGAAGCTCTTGATCGAAGCCCCAGTAAACGGCGGCCGTAACTATAACGGTCCTAAGGTAGCGAAATTCCTTGTCGGGTAAGTTCCGACCTGCACGAATGGCGTAACGACAGCGGCGCTGTCTCCACCCGAGACTCAGTGAAATTGAAATCGCTGTGAAGATGCAGCGTTCCCGTGGCAAGACGGAAAGACCCCGTGAACCTTTACTATAGCTTTACACTGAACGTTGAGTTCGTCTGTGTAGGATAGGTGGGAGGCTATGAAACTGTGGCGCTAGCTGCAGTGGAGCCATCCTTGAAATACCACCCTGTCGTGCTTGACGTTCTAACCTGGGCCCATTATCTGGGTCGGGGACCGTGTATGGTGGGTAGTTTGACTGGGGCGGTCTCCTCCTAAAGAGTAACGGAGGAGCTCGAAGGTACGCTCAGCGCGGTCGGACATCGCGCACTGTGTGCAAAGGCATAAGCGTGCTTGACTGCAAGATCGACGGATCAAGCAGGTAGGAAACTAGGACTTAGTGATCCGGTGGTTCTGTATGGAAGGGCCATCGCTCAACGGATAAAAGGTACTCCGGGGATAACAGGCTGATACCGCCCAAGAGTTCATATCGACGGCGGTGTTTGGCACCTCGATGTCGGCTCATCACATCCTGGGGCTGTAGTCGGTCCCAAGGGTATGGCTGTTCGCCATTTAAAGTGGTACGCGAGCTGGGTTCAGAACGTCGTGAGACAGTTCGGTCCCTATCTGCCATGGGCGTTGGAGATTTGAGAGGGGCTGCTCCTAGTACGAGAGGACCGGAGTGGACGAACCTCTGGTGTTCCGGTTGTCACGCCAGTGGCATTGCCGGGTAGCTATGTTCGGAAGCGATAACCGCTGAAAGCATCTAAGCGGGAAGCGCGCCTCAAGATGAGATCTCCCGGGGCACAAGCCCCCTGAAGGAACCATGTAGACTACGTGGTTGATAGGTCAGGTGTGTAAGTACAGCAATGTATTGAGCTAACTGATACTAATGATCCGAGAGGCTTGACCATATAACCTCAAGTTGCCTTGGCCGACATGACATGTCGATAGATACCAAGTGCACGCTACGTCACAAGACCAAACGAGAGGCAGGCGCTCAGGCGCGTCTCTTTGTAAAGCAGGCCCAAGGCCTGCTCCCTGCAAAGACACGTATCCTGCGGCGACACTCCAACCGCCTCCCTGGTGAAATTAGCGCTATGGAACCACCCGATCCCATCCCGAACTCGGAAGTGAAACGTAGCTGCGCCGATGGTAGTGTGGCCTAAGCCATGCGAGAGTAGGTCATC
>NZ_JBRRDR010000080.1:0-6256 GCF_056759755.1 Stenotrophomonas sp. STEN046 | reverse complement strand
GCCGCGACGGCCGTAGTCGCCCCCCCCCCCCCGGCTCGGGCCCCGGCGGGGCGGGCCGCGGCCGCCGGCGCCCCGCCCCGCCGCTACCGATGCTTTAGGATTTCCCAACCGCCATCGGAGACGCCCCATGACGCCCCGCTACGTGCTGGCCATCGACCAGGGCACCACCAGCTCCCGCGCGATCCTGTTCGACCGCGCCGGCACCATCGTCGGTAGCGCGCAGCGTGAGTTCACCCAGTTGTTCCCGCAACCGGGCTGGGTGGAACATGATCCGCGCGAGATCCTGACCAGCGTGTACGCCACGCTGACCGAGCTGCTCAGCCGCGAGCAGATCGACCCCCGCCACATTGCTGCGCTGGGCATTACCAACCAGCGCGAAACCACCGTGGTCTGGGACCGTGCCACCGGCCAGCCGATCCACAATGCCATCGTCTGGCAGTCGCGGCAGAGCCACGCCATCTGCGAACGGCTGAAGTCCGAAGGACATGAGGCGCTGATTCGTGAGCGCACCGGCCTGCTGATCGATGCCTACTTCTCCGCCACCAAAGTGCGGTGGATCCTCGACCACGTAGAGGGCGCGCAGCAGCGTGCCGAACGCGGCGAGCTGCTGTTCGGCACCATCGACAGCTGGCTGGTCTGGAACCTCAGCGGTGGCCAGGCGCACGTGACCGACTACAGCAACGCCGCACGCACCCTGCTGTTCAACATCCACACGCTGGACTGGGACGACGACCTGCTGGCACTGCTGGACATCCCGCGCGCGATGCTGCCGCAGGTACGCGACTCCAGTTCGGTGTACGCGCACACCCGGCCGCAGTTCTTCTTCGACCATCCGATCCCGATCGCCGGCATCGCCGGTGACCAGCAGGCAGCGCTGTTCGGCCAGGCCTGTTTCCAGCCGGGCATGGTCAAGAATACCTATGGCACCGGCTGCTTCATGCTGATGCATACCGGCGCGCAGGCGGTACGCTCGCGCAATGGCCTGCTGACCACCATCGCCTGGGGCCTGGACGGGCGCGTGGAGTACGCGTTGGAGGGGTCGATCTTCGTCGCCGGTTCCGTGGTGCAGTGGTTGCGCGACGGACTGCGCATGATCGAGCGCGCCGGCGACAGCCAGGCATTGGCTGCGCAGGTGCCCGACAGTGGTGGCGTGTATCTGGTGCCGGCTTTCGTCGGCCTGGGCGCACCCTACTGGCGCAGTGACGTACGCGGGGCGATGTTCGGCCTGACCCGAGGCACCCGCAAGGCCCACTTCGTGCGCGCGGCACTGGAGGCCATGGCCTACCAGACCCGCGACGTGCTTGATGCGATGCAGTCCGATGCCGGCATCGCGCTGACCGAACTGCGCGCCGACGGCGGTGCGATCGGCAATGACTTCCTGGCCGGATTCCAGTCCGACATCCTCGGCGTACCGCTGCTGCGGCCTCGGCTGACCGAAACCACCGCACTGGGTGCGGCCTATCTGGCCGGGCTGGCCGTGGGCTTCTGGTCAAGCCGCGAGCAGATCGCCGCGCAGTGGGGCCTGGACCGGCGCTTCGAGCCGCAGATGGAGGTGGCCCGGCGCTACCCCAACATCAGAACGCCGGCAGCACCGCGCCCTTGTACTTGGTCTCGATGAAGGCCTTCACCTGCGGGCTGGTCAGGGCCTTGGCCAGCTTCTGCACGCGGGCATCGTCCTTGTTGTCCGGACGCGCGACCAGGAAGTTCACGTAGGGCGAATCCTTGCTCTCGATCGCCAGCGCGTCCTTGGTCGGGTTCAGGCCGGCATCAAGCGCGTAGTTGGTGTTGATCAGGGCCAGGTCGACCTGGTCCAGCACGCGCGGCAGCATGGCCGAATCCAGCTCGCGGAACTTCAGCTTCTTCGGGTTGGCGATGATGTCGCGCTGGGTCGACAGTGCGTTGGTCGGGTCCTTCAGCTCGATCACGCCGGCCTTGTGCAGCAGGATCAGCGCGCGGCTGTTGTTGCTCGGGTCATTCGGGATCACCACGTCGGCGCCTTCGCGCAGCTCGGCCAGTGACTTGACCTTGCGCGAGTACGCACCGAACGGTTCGATGTGCACGCCGATCACCTTGGTCAGGTCGGCCTTGCGGTCGCGGTTGTAGGCGTCCAGGTAGGGCTCGGTCTGGAAGTAGTTGGCATCCACCTGCTTCTGCACCAGCTGGTCATTGGGCTGCACGTAGTCGTTGAAGACACGCACCTCCAGCTCGACGCCTTCCTGCTTGAGGATCGGCTTGACCACTTCAAGGATCTCCGCATGCGGAACGGCAGTGGCGGCCACCACCAGTTTCTGCGAAGGCTCGCCGGACTTGCCGCAGGCGGTCAGGGCCAGCGCAGCGGCGAACAGGGGCAGCAACAGGGTCTTCTTCATGGGCGCAATCGATCTCGGGGGGAGTGTCAGGATTTTTCGTAGTTGGTCAGGGCCAGTTCCAGCAGCGCCTTGGCCTGCTCGCGCAGCATCATCGGCTCGACGATCTCGGCATCCGATCCGTAGTGGAGCACATCCATCAACAGCTCACGCGACACGCTGTAGGGCACCTTCAGTTCATAGCGGCCATCGGCGAGGAAACGCCCCTGCTGCTTGGAATGCCAGTGTTCGTCGGCCACCCAGCGTGCCGCCTTGGCACTGAACAGGATGGTTGCCCAGCCTTTGGGCGCGCCGGAGAAGATGCCGTAGCTGGCACCCAGCTGCTCATCCAGTTCGGTGTCGGCAACATCGCGGGCGGTGCTGTCGATCACGCGCGCCTTGTAGATGCGGTCGACCGCGAAACTGCGCAGTGCCTCGCGATCGTGGTCCCAGCCGTCCAGGTACCAGTTGTCGCGGTAGTGGGTCAGCCGCTGTGGCGATACGGTGCGCTTGGTCGCCTCGTCGGTGGAACGGGCCCGGTATTCAAAGCCGAGCTGCTTGCGCTCCAGCACCGCCGAAGCCACCGAACGGAAGCTGGCTTCATCGAACTTGCGGCCGCGGTGCGGAATGACCCGCACCCGGTCCACCGGCCAGCTGGAGACACCGGCCTGGGCGGCCAGCAGGCTCTCGATGCGCTGCTGCAGCGGGGCCAGCACCGAGGACAGCACGCCGCCGCCGGTGCGTGCCAGCAGATGCTGCGAGGCCAGCAGGGCATGCAGCTCTTCCGAGCTCAACCACAGGCCCGGCAGCTCGAAGCGATCGCTCTCGTCGGCCAGGTAACGGAAGCCGGCCTCGCCGTCGCCTTCGATCGGCGCCATCAGCGCATCGCGCAGGAACGCCAGGTCGCGGTAGACGGTCGCCCGGGAGCAACCGAGCTTGTCCTGCAGGGTCGCCACCGTTACCGGATAGCGCGCAGACTTGAGCAGACGATGCAGGGCGGTGATGCGTTCGTATCGGTCCATGCCCCCGATTATGTCCGAGTCGCGGCCGTTGTGGCGGAGGATTGGGCTATCGTGGGCGCCCCTGCCCCACGGAGCGCCCGATGCGCCGGTTGTCCGTCCTGCCCCTGCTGGCCTGTCTGCTGCTGGCTGCCTGCGACCGCGCACCCGCGCCTGCCAGTGCGCCGGCGCCCGTGCCGGCAGCCGATCCGGCGCAGGCCGTGCTCTCGGCCAGCCAGCGCTTTGCCGGCCTGCGCAGCTTCCATGCCGAGCTGGAGGTGCTGGGCGCCGCGCAGCCGGTACGCACCACCATGGACTTCGTCGCCCCGGACCGGTTCCGGGTACAGACCCCGGCCGGGCCGCAGGTGATCATCGGCGACACCATGTTCCTGCAGGCCGATGGTGCCATCCGCCAGGTGCCGACCCCGCCCGGCCTGCTGGAACAATGGCGCAGCCCCCTGCCCGCCGACGCCCCTGCGCAGGCCCTGCAGGCCGAGGATCTGGGCAGCCAGGCACTGGACGGCGTTGACACCCGCCACTACCGGCTGCGCGGTGCCAGCGCCGGCGAGCGCCTGGAATACTGGGTGGATGCACAGGGCCTGCCCCGGCAGATCGTGCGCAGCGGCCACAACAACGGCAAGCCGTTCCAGCTGCGGCTGCGCTATTCGCGCTTCAACGACCCGGATGCCCGTATCGAGCTGCCCTGAATAGGCAGTGTGGCAACGTCTGCTGAAGCGCGTATTGGATCGATTCGGACGGTCATCACGCATCCAGTATCATCACCGGCTGTCAACCGCTTCGGAGAGCCCTCGATGTCCCTGCGCGTGTCCCTGCTGGTCCCCTTGCTGCTGTGCGCCCCGCTGGCGTATGCGCAGGATGCCTCCCAACTTGCGGCGATGTCGTCGCCCTGGAGCGGCAGTGGCGGCGAGCTCGGCTTCGCCTCGGCACGCGGCAACAGCAGCACCGAGAGCTTCAACGGCCGCCTGCGCCTGCTCTACACCGACGGCGACTGGGTGCACAGCATGGACCTGTTCGGCCTGCGATCCAGTTCCAAGGTGATCGAAACCAACGACGACGGCACCACCACCCGCCGCAACAACACCACCGCCAACCGCTACACCGGCAGTGCCGGCAGCGCGCTGCAGCTGGGTGAGCACCGCCAGCTGTTCGCCAAGGTGCGTACCGAGCGCGATGACTTCGCCACCTATGATCGCCGCAGCTCGTTCGGCCTGGGTTACGGCACCCGGCTGTGGAACACCGAGCGCTTTTCCTTTGATGCGCTGGTGGGCCCCGGCGTAAGCCGCACCCACAGCACCGAAGACGACCGCACCCGCACCGGCCTGATCGGCCAGGGCCAGTTCGACCTGAAGTATTCGCTGACCGACAACACCGACCTGATCAACACCCTGCTGGTGGAATCGGGGTCGTACAACACCTTCGGCCAGAACGATTTCGGCGTGTCGGTGAGCATGAACGAGCATCTGGCGCTGAAGGCCGGCTGGCAGGCGCGTTACAACAGCGACGTGGCCGAGGACAAGCGCAAGACCGATACGCTGACCACGATGAACGTGGTCTACAAGTTCAAATAAGCGAAACGGGCGCCTGGCGCCCGTTCTGCTTTTGGTAGTGTCGGCCGCTGGCCGGCACTACCCGCGGTGGTTCAGACGGTCAGCAGTTCGCCGGCACCATCGTCCAGCAGCTGCCGGGCCACGCGCTGGCCGAGCGCTTCCGGGTCGGTGGCCGGGCCGACCGCCTCGGCACGCACTGCACGGCCATCACTGGCACTGCCGACCAGCCCCTGCAGGTGCAGATCCTGCCCCTGCCACTGCGCGATCGCCGCCACCGGCACATGGCAGCTGCCATGCAGTGCGCGATTCATCGCCCGCTCCGCTTCCACGCAGGCGCGCGTGGCCGCGTCGTCCAGCCCCGCAAACAACGTCATCAGCGCCGCATTGCCGCCATCGCACTCCACTGCCACCGCGCCCTGCGCGGGCGCCGGCAACCACTGCGGCGGCTGCAGGCGGGCAACGATGCGCTGGCCCAGGCCCAGCCGTTCCAGCCCGGCCACAGCCAGCACGATGGCGTCGTAGCCGCCGTTGTCGAGCTTGGCCAGGCGCGTGTTGACGTTGCCGCGCAGGTCCAGCAGCTGCAGGTCCGGGCGCAGCGCGCGCAGCTGGGCCTGGCGGCGCAGCGACGAGGTACCGACACGCGCGCCGATCGGCAGTGCATCCAGCGAGGCATACAGATTGGAGACGAAACCATCGGCCGGATCGTGCCGGGTAAGCATCGCCGGCAGTGCGAACGGCGCATCCAGTTCCATCGGCACATCCTTCAGCGAGTGCACCGCGCAGTCGGCCTCGCCACGCAGCATGGCCAGTTCCAGCTCCTTCAGGAACAGCCCCTTGCCGCCGATGGCCGCGAGCGACCGGTCGAGCACCTCATCGCCACGGGTACTCATCGGCACCAGTTCCACATGCAGGCCAGGGTGGACCTGGCGCAGGCGGTCGGCGACGTGTTCGCTCTGCCAGAGGGCGAGCGGGCTCTTGCGGGTGGCGATGCGGACGGTTTCCATCCGGTCATTATCGCGCCTTCGGCGCGGATACGGCCAACGGCGGAGCCCCTCGTGGCTGGCCGTCGTGAAAGCAACAGCCGCGCTTGGCCGGGTGGGTGGGTCGCGCAGGGGACGCTGCAAGTACGTCCCTGTAAGCTCGTAGGCGCCATCCATGGCGCCTGCGCCCCTGCACGACCCCCCCCCCCCGCCACTGACAGTTTCCGTGTGCGCCAGCCACGGAAGATCAAAAAAAAGAGCAGAAGCAAAAGCAACAGCCGGCAGCTTCCGGGGTGAAAAACCAATTAAGCGCGCAAAAGGGGGGTGCCCCCGATTAGACCCCCCCAAAAAAAAAATCGCGATGT
>NZ_JBRRDR010000079.1:0-7530 GCF_056759755.1 Stenotrophomonas sp. STEN046 | reverse complement strand
TGCCAACCAAGGTTGGCACCTACCAGGGCAATGCCGATGTGCCTCCGCCACCGTGTGGACACGGGTGGCTGACACATTCGTGCCAACCAAGGTTGGCACCTACCAGAGCAAGGCGGTGGCGCCGCGTGATTTGGACGCGGCGCCGCGGTAGCGCCGGGCCATGCCCGGCGTCATCGCTCAGGCGAAGTGCTGGTAACCGCCCTCGGCGGCTTCGCCATCCATCTGCACGCCCTGCCCTTCAACAATGCGACCGATGCGGGTGAGCGGCAGTTCCAGCGATTCGGCGAGGTAGTGCAGTGCGTCGCGCTGGTCGGCGGCGGCGGTGAAGCACAGTTCGTAATCATCGCCACCACGCAGTGCACAGTCGCGGGCGCCTTCGCGGCCCAGCAGTTCGCGCAGGGCAGACGACACCGGCAGCAGATCGGCGTCCACTTCCGCACCCACGCCACTGCGCGCGGCAATATGGCCAAGATCGGCCAGCAAGCCGTCGGACACATCCACCGCGGCATGGGCGAAGGCACGCAGGCGCAGGCCCAGGGTGACGCGCGGGGTGGGACGCAGCAGGCGCAGACGCAGGGTTTCGTAGTCGGCCAGCAGCGTGGCCGGGGCAATGCTGAGCGCACCCTGCTGCCACAGGCGCAGCGCACCCGCCGCATCGCCCAGGGTGCCACTGACCCAGATGTCATCGCCCAGCTGCGCACGCTCGCGGCGCAGCGCCTGGCCACGTGCCACCTGCCCCATCGCGGTTACCGACAACGACAGCGGGCCACGCGTGGTGTCACCGCCGATCAGCGCGATATCGTGCTGGTCAGCCAAGGCGAAGAAGCCCTCGGCGAAAGCATCGATCCACTCTTCGCTGGTTTCCGGCAGGGACAGTGCCAACGTGCACCACGCCGGGCGCGCGCCCATTGCGGCCAGATCGGACAGGTTGACGGCCAGCGTCTTCCAGCCGATATCGAACGCGGGAGTTTCGACCGGGAAGTGCACGCCGCTGTTGAGGGTGTCGGCGGTGACCACCAGTTGTTCGTTGGGACGCGGCTGCAGCAGCGCAGCGTCGTCGCCAATGCCGAGCACGATGTCGTCACGCGCGATGGTACGGGCGCGGATGCGATCGATGAGGGCGAATTCGGCCAAGGACATGGGAGCTCCGGCGGGGTTGGCGGCAATACCGGGCACCGGTGCCAACCGAGGTTGGCATCTACCAGAAGCAGAACCGGTGCCCGCCGAAGATCGGCAGAGGCGGGTCAGTGACCCGATTCGACCTTGCGCCATTCCACGGCGGCACGGTCCAGTACGCCGTTGACGTAGGTGTGGCCGTGTTCGGAACCAAAACGCTTGGCCGATTCGATGGCTTCGTTGATGACCACGCGGTAAGGCACGTCCAGGCGGTAGCGCAGCTCGTAGCCGGCCAGGCGCAGCACCGCGCGTTCGATGGCATCCACTTCGTCGATGCCACGGTCCAGATACGGGGCGAAGGCTTCGTCGATGTCGCGGCGGTTATCGAGCACGCCGTGCATCAGCGCTTCGAAATAGGCCAGATCGGCGATTTCGCGGGCCTGCTCGTGGGCGAACTGGGCGATCAGCGACTGTGCGTTGCCGCCGGAAATCTGCCAGGCGTAGATGGCCTGTACGGCACGACGGCGCGCGCGCGAGCGCAGCACCGGGTCGACGCCATCGCGGCGGACGGGTTTACCGGAGGGCTTGCCCTGGGTGTTCTTGTTCATGGCAGTTGCTCCAGCAGGTTGACCATTTCCAATGCGGCGAGTGCGACTTCCTCGCCCTTGTTGCCGTGGCTGCCGCCTGCGCGGGCCTCGGCGTCTTCGGCGCGTTCCACTGCCAGCACGCCGTTCAGTACCGGCACGCCGAAGTCCAGCTGCACGCGCATCAGGCCTTCGGCGCAGCGGTCGGCCACGTGTTCGTAGTGGCGGGTATCGCCACGGATCACGCAGCCCAGGGTGAGGATGGCGGCGTGCTCATGGGCGGCGGCCAGGCGCGCGGCGACCAGCGGCAGTTCCCAGGCACCCGGCACGCGGATCACGTCGATGTTGGCTTCGGCAATGCCGTTGCCGGCCAGGCTCTGGCGGGCGCCAGTGACCAGCGTGTCGGTGATGCGGGCGTTCCAGCGGCTGGCCAGGATGGCGAAGCGCGCCGACTCGGGAGTGCGAAGATCGCCTTCGTAGTGGCTCATATGCGGCTTGGGGGATTCGATTAAGAGGGGATTCTACCGTGGATGGGCCCCGGCCGTGGTTGGCGCGGGCCTGCAGGGGGTGCCGACCAACGGTCGGCACCCACCAGAGGCAGGGCGTGGTCGGCACGCCAAGCGGCTTACAGGGTCACTGTCTCCACCACTTCCAGGCCATAACCGGCCAGGCCGATCTGGCGGCGCGGGGTGCCCAGCACGCGCAGCTTGCCCAGGCCCAGGTCGGACAGGATCTGCGCGCCGGCACCGTTGCGGCGCCACTGGCTCACGTCCTTGTCCTTGCCCGGCACCACCGGTGCCGGCTGCTGGCGCAGGCGGGCCAGCAGCGCCTCGCCATCGCGCGGCGCCGACAGCACCACCATCACGCCCGCGCCTTCGGCATCGATGGCACGCAGCGCATCGGTGGCGGCCACGCCGAAATCATCGCGGCGCCAGTGCAGCAGGTCGGCCAGCGGGTTTTCCACCTGCACGCGCACCAGGGTCGGGGTATCGGCATCCGGCGTGCCGCGCACCAGCGCGAAATGCACGTCGTGGGCGATGCGGTCGCGGTAGGTGACCAGCTTGAACGGGCCGAACTCGGTCTCGATCTCGCGCTCGTCCACGCGCTCGACGGTCTTTTCGGTGGCCAGGCGGTAGGCGATCAGGTCGGCAATGGAACCCATCTTCAGGCCGTGCTCGCGCGCGAACACTTCCAGTTCCGGGCGGCGCGCCATGCTGCCATCCGGGTTGAGGATCTCCACCAGCACGCCAGCCGGCTCCAGCCCGGCCAGCATGGCCATGTCCACGGCGGCCTCGGTATGGCCGGCGCGGGTCAGCACGCCGCCCGGCTGGGCGATCAGCGGGAAGATGTGGCCCGGCTGGTGCAGATCGGCCGGCTTGGCATTGGGTTTCACCGCGGTGCGGATGGTGTGGGCGCGATCGTGGGCCGAAATGCCGGTGGTCACGCCTTCGGCCGCTTCAATGCTGACGGTGAAGTTGGTCTGGAACTGCGCGGTATTGGCCTGCACCATCGGCGCCAGGCCCAGATCGGCGGCGCGGGTGCGGTTCAACGGCAGGCACACCAGGCCACGGCCGTGGGTGACCATGAAATTGATGTCGCTGGCCTTGACCAGTTCGGCGGCCATGATCAGGTCGCCTTCGTTCTCGCGGTCTTCGTCATCGACGATGACGACCATGCGGCCCAGGCGGATGTCTTCCAGTATCTCCGGAATCGGGGCGAAATTCATGCTGCATCTCCATGCGGGTGCTGACCGTTGGCCGGCACACTGATCAGGCGCTCCACGTAGCGGGCGACCAGGTCGATTTCAAGATTGACTGCACTGCCCACGCCTGCGGCGGAGAAGGCGGTGTTGGCCACGGTGTGCGGGATCAGGGCGACTTCGAAGCCTTCCTCGTCCACTTCGTTGACGGTGAGGCTGACGCCGTCCACGCAGACCGAACCCTTCTTGGCGATATAGCGGCGCAATGCGGCCGGTGCAGCGAAACGCCAGCGCTGGGCGCGTGCATCTTCGTGGATGGACAGCACCTGGCCGAGGCCGTCGACATGGCCGCTGACCAGATGGCCGCCGAGGCGGTCGGTCGGGCGCATGGCGCGTTCAAGATTGATGACCGCCCCTTCGGACAGCTGGCCCAGCGTGGTCAGGCCCAGGGTCTCGGTGGACGCATCGGCCTGGAAGCTGCTGGCGTCGAACGCGATGACGGTAAGGCAGACGCCGTTGATGGCGATGCTCTCGCCCATCTGCACGTTGTCGAACGGCAGGTTCCCGACGTTGAAGGTGAAGCGGACATCGCCGCCGATGGATTCGCGTGCGGCCAGACGGCCGACGCCTTCGATGATTCCAGTAAACAAGAAACGTTCTCCGCGAAAAGTGAGCGAAAAACGCCGCAAGGCAAACAGGCGGGCGCAGGGCCGCAAAGGCCCTGTAGCACCGTCTTCTTTCATCCGGACTATACCGTCGGCTCCGGCATTGGACCGGATCTGCTGACCCCCGGCGGTCAGGCCGGGGCGCTCGCGGGCTCGTGCTTGCGCACCTACCGCCGGTGGGGAATCGCACCCCGCCCTGAAGACGTTTGTGTACCGGCGAACCGGCCCGGGCATTGTAGCAGCCCCCTCAACCGTGCCGGGACGGCCCCGGCCGGCCGCCGTTCAGTTGTGACGGGGGTCGCGCAATGGCAGGCGCAAGGCCGCCAGTGGCTGGCCTTTCGTAAAACTTTCATTAAACTCGGCGCTCGGACGACATGAGGTCGCCACGGACTGCCGCCATGGTAGGCCGCCAATGGACTGAATATTCACGGGAATTCCCATGCGCAAGATCCTGATCGCGGCCGCCCTGCTGGCTGCTGCTCCGTTCTCGGCCTCGGCCGATGCCCTCAGCTACACCTACGTCGAGGGCGGCTGGACCCAGGTCCAGACCAACGATGACGTCTTCAATGACCCGAAGCTGGACGGCGGCTACATCCGTGGTTCGGTCGCGCTGGCCGAGCAGGTGCACGTGTTCGGTGGCTGGACCCAGACCAGCAAGACCCTGCGCTACAGCGACGGCTCGATCAAGTTCGAACTGAACCAGCCGGAGCTGGGCATCGGTTACCACATGCCGTGGAGCGACCGCGTCGACTTCACCGCGGACATCGCCTGGGTGCGCCAGAACGCCGAAGTGACCGTCAAGATCGATGACATGGGCAACGGCAAGGGCAAGGACCACACCAACCTGGTGCGCGGCACCATGGGCGTGCGTGGCAAGCCTTCGCGCATGACCGAAGCCTGGATCAAGGCCGGTTACATGGACGGCGGCAACGAATTCGAAGGCACCTGGGTCGGCACCGTCGGCGGCCAGATCAACTTCACCAAGACCTGGGGTCTGGTGGGCGAGATCTCCGGCTACCGCGACGTCACCCAGTACTCGGCCGGCGTGCGCGCCAGCTTCTGATTGCTCGATCCTCGTCGTGTGATCGAACGGGCTCCGCAAGGGGCCCGTTTTTTTGTTGGCCGCTGGATGCAACACGCATGGCCACCGCATGCCATCGAACAGGCGGGCAGATGCGCTAGGCTTGCCCGCCTCTGGAACAGGAACACCGTCATGAAGACCCCCATTCGCACCCTGCTTGCCAGCGCCCTGCTGTGCGCCCCCCTGCTGGCCTCGGCCGCACCGGCACAGCTGACGCCCGAGCAGACCTTCGATCTGTATGCGCGCGCCCTGCTGGAAGGCGATGCCGCCGCCACCCGCACGCTCAACGATGCCTTGAAGCCGGCATTTGATGGCCAGGATTCGCTGACCCCGGTGCCGGGCATGATGGCCCAGGCGCTGGCAGAACCGTGGCAGACGGTGCTGGCCGTGGCAGCGGTGAAGGGCGATCCCGCAGCCGCCGAGGCGATGTATGCCAAGGCACTGAAGGACGCGCAGTGCCGTGCCACGCGCAGCACCGTGGAAGACAACGAATTCGTGGACGACCAGAAAATTGCCAGGGTCGAGTTCAGCTGCCAGCTGCCGGATCTGGACAGCGTGCGCCCGTTGTTCACCGCCAGCCTGACCAGTGATGTGCAGGCCACCCGCAAGCAGTTCACGCAGGCCTACACCAAGGCCCTGCAGAACGGACCGCGCAAGCCAGCTACCGGCATCCTTACCCTGTACACCGCCAAGGACAAGGGCTACTGGTACAGCAGCAACTTCGACGATCTGGTCGGCCCGGTGCTGGGCGGACTGGCCCCGTTCGAAGAATGGATCCAGGACGCAGACGCTGCCAAGGCACCGAAGGTGACCGGCGTGCCCGGTTGCGACCTGCTGCTGCAGCAGCACCGCAGCTGCGTGGCGAAGATTGCCCCGGACCAGATCAGCGGCGTGGATGCGATGGCCGAGGAACTGAAGGCCAAGGCGCAGGTGATGTCGGCCGAGGAGATGACGCAGGAGTGCAAATCGCTGCGGCCGATGGCCGAGATGATGTGGACCGACGCGTGCGGCTGAGGTGCGCATGCTGAAAACATGGGGGCTGGCAGCGCTGCTGCTGGTCCCCTGCGCTGCACAGGCCACCGCTGGCACGCTGACCAACGCGCAGGTGTTTGACCTGTACGCGCAAGTGGTAGTGCACGGCGATGCGACGGCACAATCCGCGCTGGCTCGTTACCTGGATGCCGACAAGGGAGCGGCGATTGCCGCAGCCTTTGCCAGCGTCAGCCGGCTGGACAGCGCACCGGAAATGGCCGATTGGCCGCAGGCCGCCGCCGCGTTGCGTGCGCGCCAGGCCTCGGTGCGGTGCACGATTGACAGCGTGCAGTACCCGCTCGGGCCTGACGGTGACAATGCTTCGGTGGACTACCGTTGCACCCTGCCGGATCTGGTGGCACTGCTGCCGGTGTATCGGCAGCAGCCGGTGCCGTTCAATGGACCGCACCCACCACAGATGGCACCGGCACTGGCGGCGGCGTACACGCAGATGATCGCCGATGCGCCGACTCGGGAGCGGACCGTCACGCTGGCCTTCGAACGCGACCGCAGCGGTCGCTGGCGGGCCGACCCCTCGCCGCTGATGGGGACGTTGGCCGATGCCTTCCTGCCGTTCTTCGAATGGAATGAACACCCGCCCGGTGAGGATCACTGACGTGCGCAATCGCCTGTGTCTGACATCGATGCTTGCGTTGCTGTTCGTCGCCACATCGGCGTGCGCGCAGACGCCCATGCTCACGCCCGAGAAGAGCTTCGACCTGTTCGCGCGGTTCCTGCTGGAAGGCGATGCCGAGGCGGCAGCGCAGGTCTCGGCAATGTTCGACATGCCACCCCGCAGCGAGCGCTGGGAGGCGACGGTGGAGCGGATGATGGTCGGCGAAGCACCGGAAGACAACGCACAAACGCGCCTGGGCCGCGAACTGTCGCCGATCCTGGCCGAAGCACTCCGGCAGACGCGCTGCCGCAGCACCGGCAGCGCGCGCAGCGATCGCGATGGCATCCAGGTTGCGATGGTCGACTACAGCTGCCAGATGCCTGATTACGCAGCACTTGCGGACAGAACATTTTCGCCCCTGCTTCGCGAGCAGGTGGCGCACGACAACATCCTGGTGATGATCCGCGTGTGGATGGATCTGCTGCAGAGGGCCCCGAAGCGAACCTACACCGCTCAGGTGACCATGGCCCGTGCCGGTGAGCAGGATCCCTGGGGGCCGCAGGACCTGCCGCAGATGCACGAGTGGATCCAGATGCTGCTGACGCTGCCCGATCCCAGTGCATCCGCCGGGCAAGGCCCCGGACAACCACACGCCGCACCGCCCAGGGACCCCCCGGGCCCGGCCCCCGCCCCGGGGTACCACCCCCCCACCCGGGCCCGACGGCACCGACGCGGCG
>NZ_JBRRDR010000078.1:0-7622 GCF_056759755.1 Stenotrophomonas sp. STEN046 | reverse complement strand
GGGGGGGGGGGGG
The DNA here is from genome assembly GCF_056759755.1 of Stenotrophomonas sp. STEN046. Taxonomy (NCBI): domain Bacteria; kingdom Pseudomonadati; phylum Pseudomonadota; class Gammaproteobacteria; order Lysobacterales; family Lysobacteraceae; genus Stenotrophomonas; species Stenotrophomonas sp. STEN046. The sequence continues at coordinate 7,609 of NZ_JBRRDR010000078.1, read as the reverse complement.
GGGGGGGGGGGGGGGGGGGGGGGGGGGGGGGGGGGGGGGGGGGGGGGGGGGGGGGGGGGGGGGGGGGGGGGGGGGGGGGGGGGGGGGGGGGGGGTGGGTGGGGGGGGGGGGGGGGGGGTGCGGGGGGGCCGCCCCCCCGCGGCACTTCCGCTGCCATCGGCCAGCGTATGTCCGGAACATGTCCGTGCGATGTCCCGCAGAGTCAGGCAGCACAAGGCTGTAACCGTATACATGGAGCGTGAAGGATGTGCTAATTTCAGTCCTTTAACGGGAGAGGCCCCTTCATCATGTTCGAGCGTCAGCGTCGCACCAAGATCCTTGCCACCCTCGGTCCGGCCACCGATCCGCCGGGCGTGCTGGAGGATCTGTTCCGCGCTGGCGTGAACGTGGTGCGCCTCAATTTCAGCCACGGTGACCCGTCCGGCCAGGCCAAGCGTGCCGCCGACGTGCGCGCTGCCGCACAGCGGGTGGGCGTGGAAGTGGGCATCCTGGCCGACCTGCCGGGCCCGAAGATCCGCATCGAACGCTTCACCGAAGGCAAGATCAAGCTCAAGGCCGGTGACCGCTTCGACCTGGTCGCCTCGGCCAATCCGCCGCCGGGTGACACCAGCCAGGTGGGCGTGAGCTACCTCGGCCTGCCGCAGGACGTGACCGCCGGTGACGTCCTGCTGCTCGACGATGGCCTGATGCAGTTGCAGGTCGTTGAAGTGGATGGTGAGCGCATCATCAACACCGTGCTCAATGATGGCGTGCTGTCTGACCGCAAGGGCCTGAACAAGCAGGGCGGTGGCCTGTCGCTGGGCGCATTGACCGAGCGCGACAAGGAACTGATCGGCATCGTCGCCAAGATCGGCGTGGACTTCATCGCCGTCTCGTTCTGCCGCAATGCGCAGGATATGAACGATGCGCGTGAGATCGCCGAATCGCATGGCTGCTATGCCGCGCTGGTGTCCAAGATCGAGCGCACCGAAGCGATCGAGAACCTGGAAGAGATCGTCGAGGCCAGCGATGTGGTGATGGTGGCCCGTGGCGACCTCGGCGTGGAAATCGGCGATGCCGAGCTGCCGGGCCTGCAGAAGAAGATCATCAAGGCCTCGCTGGCGCAGAACAAGGTGGTGATCACGGCCACCCAGATGCTGCAGTCGATGGTCGAAAGCCCGATCCCGACCCGCGCCGAAGTGCTGGACGTGGCCAACTCGGTCATCGACGGCACCGATGCGGTGATGCTGTCGGCTGAAACCGCTGCCGGCGCGTACCCGGTCAAGGCCGTGGAAGCGATGGCGCGCATCTGCTTGGGCGCCGAGCGCCAGTTCCAGATCGACACTGATTTCGGTGCGTCGCCGCGCAACCTGGAACGCGCCGACCAGGCGATTGCCATGGCCACCATGTTCCTGTCACAGCACGTGGGCGTGCGCGCGATCGTGGCGATGACCGAATCCGGTGGCACCGCGCGTTACCTGTCGCGCTTCCGTGCCTCGGCACCGGTCTTCGCAGTGACCCGCCACGACGGCGCGCGCCGGCAGATGGCGCTGATGCGCGATGTGTTCCCGATCAACTTCGACAGCCGCGGCTTCACCCCGCGCGAAGCAGCACGTGGCAGCATCCGCCTGCTGGTGGAAGGCGGCATGCTGCAGGCCGGCGACCGCGTGGTGTTCACCAGCGGCGAGCATATGGAAACCCACGGCGCGACCAATACGCTGCGCCTGCTGGAAGTGGGCGACGACGGCCGCGCCAGCGGTCTGGGCGACCTCTGATCCTGCGGCAGCAAGGAGCCAGATCCCGGTCCGGGATCTGGCCCGCCTGTGAACGCCTGTGGACATTTACTGTCCCGTCCTGGCGTGGAATCGTTTCCACCCTGGCCTCCACGTCGAGGTAACGGGGTAGCGGGGCTATACTTACGTTTTTCCCGCACCCGCCACAGGAAGTACATGAGCATCGAACAGCTGGCTGAAACCGCCCAGGCCATGGTTGCCCCGGGCAAGGGCATCATCGCGATCGACGAATCCACCGGTACCATTGCCAAGCGCTTTGCCAGCGTCGGCATCGAGAACACCGAAGAGAACCGTCGCGCCTACCGCGAACTGCTGCTGACCACGCCGAAGCTCAACGAGCACATTTCCGGCGCCATCCTGTACGACGAGACCATCCGTCAGTCGACCAAGGACGGCGTGCCGTTCGCCAAGTACATGGCCGACCACGGCATGATCCCGGGCATCAAGGTGGACAAGGGTGCGCACCCGCTGGCCGGTTGCCCGGGCGAGCTGGTCACCGAGGGCCTGGACGGCCTGCGCGAGCGCCTGCAGGAGTACTACAAGCTGGGTGCGCGCTTTGCCAAGTGGCGCGCGGTCATCAACATCGGCGAGAGCATTCCGTCGGGTACCTGCATCGAGTCCAACGCCCATGCGCTGGCCCGCTATGCCGCGCTGTGCCAGGAATGTGGCCTGGTGCCGATGGTCGAGCCGGAAGTGATCATGGATGGCGAGCATGACATCGAGACCTGCTACGAAGTCACCGAAGCCACCCTGCGTTCGCTGTTCGACGCGCTGTACCAGCAGAACGTGCTGCTGGAAGGCACCATCCTGAAGGCCTCGATGGTCATCTCCGGCAAGGGCTGCGACGAGCAGGCCGATGTCGAGGAAGTGGCCGAATCGACCGTCATGTGCCTGAAGAGCACCGTGCCAGCGATCCTGCCGGGCGTGGTGTTCCTGTCTGGCGGCCAGGGCGATGAGCAGTCCACCGCGCACCTCAATGCCATGAACCAGATGGGCAACCTGCCGTGGCCGCTGAGCTTCTCCTACGGCCGTGCCATGCAGCAGGCTGCACTGAAGCTGTGGGGCAAGGACATGAAGGGCAACTACGCCGCTGCGCAGAAGACCGTCTACGAGCGCGCCAAGGAAAACGGCATGGCCGCGCTGGGCAAGTGGAACGGCTGATCGGCCCGACCGCAGCATGAACTGAACAGGCAGCGCCGGCATCACGCCGGCGTTTGCTTTTGTCGGTATCGTTGCCGCTTCCCGCACGCCAGGCCGGTGCGTGGGGCATACATGGAAGGCCAAGGAGAACAACATGCGTATCACTGCAATTGCGCTGGCCGTTGCCACGGTAGTGGCTGTCGGTGGCTGCAACCGGATGGGTGCGAGCACCGACGTGGGCAAGGCCCCGCCGCTGGAATTCGACAAGCCGGTGTCCGGCGAGATCACCTCGCGCAGCGGCATCAACTTCAACGATGGCAGCCACCACCAGGTCTACCAGATGAAGCTGGAAGACAAGCAACTGGTGGGCATCAAGCTGACCGGTGCCCTCAAGGGTTCGGTTGCCGTGTTCAACAACGGCATCCTGGTGGCCAACAGCAACGCCGGCTACGACCGTGCCGATGATGGCTCGCTGGCGTTCCGCGCCAACGGTGCGGGCATCTACCAGGTCGCCGTCAATGCCGATGACACCGACGCGTTCGGGCCGTACCGCCTGCGCGCCGAGAAGCTGGTGGCGTACGACGGCAAGCCGATCAAGGCCGGTGGCGAGATCGCCGACCTGCTGGTGTCCAAGTCGCAGGATTACACCCTGCAGGTGGACAAGGCCGGCATGTATGAGATCAGCCTGGAATCCAATGCGTTCGATACCGTGCTGAAGCTGGAAGGCAACGGCGCCCGTTCGGAGAATGACGATACCGCCGAAAGCACCGACTCGCGCATCAGCCTGCCGCTGGAACCGGGCAGCTACACCTTGACCGTGCGCAGCCTCGGCGAAGATGCCACCGGCGCGTTCAAGCTCACCGCCAAGCGTACCGAGATGCCAGCGAACCTGATCAGTCGGGATGGCACGACCCTGCCGGCCTCCGGCAACGTGTTCGGCATGCTTGATGGGGAAGGCCACCGCCGTTTCGTGCTGAACCTGACCGGCCCCACAGAGATCCAGCTGGACGCCATTTCCAGCCAGGTCGATACCCTGCTGCGGGTCAACAACGGCGACGTTTCGCTGGTTGACGATGACGGTGGCAACGGCACCAACGCGCGGCTTGAGCACGTGCTTGCGGCCGGTCGCTATACGGTTGACGTCTCCAGCCTCAGCGAAGAGGCAGCGATGTTCGAGCTGCGCATCCAGACCCGCCCGGCGAGCGCGGAGGCGGCTGCCACCGCCGATGCGGCGGTCGAAGCAGTCGATGCGGCGGTGGAAGCGGACTGACGCACCTGCTGGCGTGCGGAATACCCATGAAAAGGCCGGGCATTGCCCGGCCTTTTCTTATCCACGTGCGGCGCCAGTTCAATGCGCCGCGGCGAATCCACCATCGCCCAGGGGCGGCAGCAGCAATGCACGTTCGCTGTCTGCAAGCTGGCCGGCTGCGGTCAACGCCTGCTGGTAGGCCTTGGCAGTAGCGGTGTTGAACGCCACCAGCACGATGCGCATCGGCTGCGCATGACTGCGCTGCCAGGCCAGCGTTTCGGTGACCGCAACCTGCGCGGCCTGGTACAGCGGATAGCCGTACACACCGCAGCTGATTGCCGGGAAAGCGATCGACTGCAGCCCCAGCGACTCGGCCAGCTGCAGCGACTTCCAGTAGCAGTTGGCCAGCAGCGCCGGCTCATCGCGCTGGCCGTCGTGCCAGACCGGGCCGACCGTGTGCAGCACGTAGCGTGCCGGCAGCGCATGCGCATCGGTGGCGCGCACCTCACCGGTGGGGCAACGCACGCCGGGCCGCAGCTCCGGCAGGCGCTCGCATTCGGCCAGCAGTTCCGGGCCGGCAGCGCGATGGATCGCACCATCCACGCCACCACCGCCGAGCAGTGATTCGTTGGCCGCGTTGACGATCGCATCCACCGCCAGGGTCGTGATGTCGCCCTGCCACACTTCGATCTTCATGCGTCCGTCTCCTGCCTGTAGTTGTTGCGCACCATGGCCGCGCTGGCTGTACCCGCATCTTGCGGGACAGGGCATCGATGCTGCGTCATGACCGTCTCATGCGCTGCGATCCGCGCGTTCATGCACGATGGGGGCAATAACCTTCACGCAGGCTGAAGCAGAAAGGGGCCACAGGCCGGGCCACTGGCGCCGGGCCACGCCCGGCGGGCGCGCGACGTGAATCCCGCAGACAGCAACGCCGGGCATGGCCCGGCGCTACCCTGGATTACGGCTGTGAGCGGCTTACGGCAGGCCGGCCAGCCAATCGTCGTCGGAACCTTCGTTCACATCGGCGAACAACGGCGTGGAGAAGTAGCGCTCGCCCGTGTCCGGCAGCATCGCCAGGATCACCGACCCCGATTCGGCGCGGCTGGCTACATCCAGCGCGCTGGCCACCGTGGCGCCGGCCGAGATGCCAACGAAGATGCCTTCCTCCGCGGCCAGCCGGCGTGCCGTGGCAATCGCGCGGTCGTCTTCCACTGTCACCAGTTCATCCACCACGCTGCGGTTGAGTACATCGGGTACGAAGTCCGGCGTCCAGCCCTGGATCTTGTGCGGCTTCCAGTCGTCCCCCTTCAGCAGCGCGGCACCGGCCGGTTCGGTAGCGACAATGCGGGTCTGTGGGCGGGCCACTTTCAGCACTTCGCCAACGCCAGTGAGCGTGCCGCCGGTGCCCCAGCCGCTGACGAAGTAGTCCAGCCGCTTGCCGGCGAAGTCGCGCAGGATCTCGGCGGCGGTGGTGTTGCGGTGGTAGGCCGGGTTGGCCGGGTTGGCGAACTGGCTGGCCAGGAACCAGCCATGCTGTTCGGCCAGCTCGCTTGCCTTGCGCACCATGCCGCTGCCACGTTCGGCGGCCGGCGTCAGGATCACCTTGGCGCCATAGGCACGCATCAGCTTGCGGCGTTCCACCGAGAACGTCTCGACCATGGTCGCCACGAACTTGTAGCCGCGCGCGGCGGCAACCATCGCCAGGGCGACGCCGGTGTTGCCCGAGGTGGCTTCGACGATGGTGTCGCCGGGCTTGAGCAGGCCGCGCTGTTCGGCGTCGAGGATGATCGCCAGCGCCAGACGGTCCTTCACCGAGCCGCCGGGATTGAAGGACTCCACCTTGGCGTACAGGGTCACGCCCGGCGGTGCCAGGCGCTGCAGCTTGACGATGGGGGTATTGCCGATGGTGTCGAGGATGGAGTCGTACAGGGCCATGATGGCGCTCCGGAAACAGGCCGCGCCGGGCGCCGGCGTGGCGGGGAAGAGGGGGCTGGCCAGCGGGCCAGCGGCTGCCGGCTGACCGTAGCGCCGGCATATGACCGCCGGAAATGACCAGATACCTTTCTTAAACAACCTTTGGTTATAAGCTGGTGACGGCAATTGACCCTAGAGTGGACCTCCGCCCCATGCCGCCTGCCTGCCCATGACGCTGACCCAGCTGCGCTACCTGGTTGCCATCGCCGACGCCGAGCTGAACATCACGCTCGCCGCCTCGCGCGTGCACGCCACCCAGCCTGGCCTGTCCAAGCAGCTCAAGCAGCTGGAGGATGAGCTGGGTTTCCTGCTGTTCGTGCGCAAGGGGCGCAGCCTGGAGTCGGTCACCCCGGCCGGTACCGAGGTGATCAGCCGCGCCCGCGCGGTGCTGTCGGAAGCCAACAACATCCGCACCTATGCGGCCAACCAGCGCCGCGAAAGCCAGGGCCAGCTGATTCTCACCACTACCCACACCCAGGCGCGCTTCGTGCTGCCACCGGCGGTGGCGCGCATCAAGCAGGCCTATCCGCAGGTGAGCGTGCACCTGCAGCAGGCGGGCGAGGCCGATGCGCTGGATCGCCTGAACCAGGGCGATGCCGATATCGCCATCATCAGTACCGCAGGCGGTGAGCCCAGCGATGGCATTGCCGTGCCGCTGTTCCGCTGGCGCCGTCTGGTGGTGGTACCCAAGGGCCATCCGCTGGATCGTGCCGGCCGCGCCCCGGACCTGGCGGCGCTCGCGCGGCAACCGTTGATCAGCTACGAGTCGTCCACCCGGCCCAGCTCTTCATTGCAGCGTGCATTTGCCGCAGACGGTCTGGTGCCCGACCTGGCGCTGACCGCGCTGGATGCCGACCTGATCAAGACCTACGTGCGCACCGGGCTGGGTGTCGGCCTGCTGGCGGAAATGGCGATCAGCGCCAACGACGAAGACCTGCGGGTGTGGCCGGCACCGGAGCCGATCACCGAGTGCATCGCCTGGGCGGTGCTGCCGCGCGATCGGGTGCTGCGCGATTACGCGCTGGAGCTGGTGCATGTGCTGGCTCCGCAGATTGATCCGCGCGACCTGCGGCGGGTGCTGGATGGCAACCAGGTGGCGTCGTGGCCGGTGCCGCCGACGTGGGAGTCGCTGACCCAGACCATCACGGTCTGAGGGTTGGTCGAGCAGGGCTGCGCCCTGCACCTGCTGCAAGCCGAAGCAACGTCAACGTCAAAAGCGGGCTATCCGCAGGGGGGCGGGGGTTGTCGGAGTGCGGGGACGCCGCAAGTACGTCCATGTAGGCTTGGCAGCCGCATCCATGCGGCTGACTGATCTGGCTCCCTGAAAACGGACGCCATGAAGCCGTTTCAGGCGGCAGTTCTGAGCTGCCGGGCGTAGTTGTTAGGCGAATGGTAGCCCAGCGCCGAGTGTAGCCGGGCTGGATTGTAGAAGCCGTGGATGTAAGCAGCGATGGACTGGCTGGCTTGTTCC
>NZ_JBRRDR010000077.1:0-7734 GCF_056759755.1 Stenotrophomonas sp. STEN046 | reverse complement strand
GTGTTGTTGTTGGGTGGGGGGGGGGGCGGCGCCCCGGGGGAGGGGGAGGCGGTTAATACTACCCTTTAGCCTAAGCCGCGCAACCCAGGGCGCGTATACCCCTCCCCAGCCCACCCGCCCAACCCCCGACAGTTTCCGTGTGCGTCCAGCCCACGTAAAAGAAATGAAGGGCAAAAGCAAAAGCCGGTCGCTGCGCTCGCGGGTCGGGTTCCTCTATATATGTATCGACACCCACATCTGCTCCTGCACTTGCCGTTGCCGTTCGCTCCGCCGCGGGAGAGTGTCAGGTCGGGGTGGTGTGGGGTGGAGGGACCATCCGCGCCATGGATGGCGCGGCTGAGCCTACACGGACGTACTTGCGGCGTGTCCCGTAACCCCACACCGCCCCGGCCAGTCCGCAGTACCCCGGAGCCGACGTGCTTCGGCTTCGGCTCTGGCTTTGGCTTGTAGAAAGCGCTGCCGGCCGCAGGCCGGCCACAACCCCCCCCGCTGCGCTGCGGCACGACCAGCGACCGGCCGATCTGGGATAATGCGCGTTCTTGTTTCCTCTGCTGCCGGACCCGGTCATGACCCAGAAGACGCTGCTCAACGATACCCACCGCGCCCTTGGCGCCAAGATGGTCGATTTCGGGGGTTGGGACATGCCCATCCACTACGGCTCGCAGCTGGACGAACACCACCTGGTGCGTCGTGAGTCGGGTGTGTTCGACGTCAGCCACATGACCGTCGTCGACCTGCGCGGTGACCAGGTCAAGCCGTTCCTGCGTCGCCTGCTGGCCAACTCGGTGGACAAGCTCAAGGCCACCGGCAAGGCGCTGTACTCCTGCATGCTCAATCCGCAGGGCGGCGTCATCGACGACCTGATCGTCTACTACCTCGGTGAGGATTTCTTCCGCATGGTGGTCAACGCCTCCACCCGCGAGAAGGACCTGGCCTGGCTGCGCGAGCAGGCCGCCCCGTTCAACGTCTCGGTCGAACAGCGCCCGGACCTGGCGATCCTCGCCGTGCAGGGCCCGCAGGCGCGCGACATCGTCATCGGCCTGGCGCGCGACGCCGACCGTGAAGCGCTGACCAGGCTCGGCCGCTTTGCCGCCCTGCAGGTGCAGTCCGACGATGGCGTCGAGCTGTTCGTCGCCCGCACCGGTTACACCGGCGAGGATGGCTTCGAGATCCTGCTGCCGCAGGATGCCGTGGTCGCATTCTGGAACCGCCTGATCGCCGCCGGCGTAAAGCCGGCCGGCCTGGGTGCGCGCGATACGCTGCGCCTGGAAGCCGGCATGAATCTGTACGGCCAGGACATGGACGAAGCGATCAGCCCGTACGAAGCGGCGCTGGCCTGGACCGTGTCGCTGGACGAAGGCCGGGACTTCATCGGCCGCGACGTGCTGGAGGCGCAGAAGGCCGCCGGCAACGCACGCCAGATGATCGGCCTGGTGATGGATGAGAAGGGCGTGCTGCGCCACGGCCAGGCCGTCACCACCGCCGGCGGCCAGGGCGAGATCCTGTCCGGAACCTTCTCGCCAACGCTGGCCAAGGGCATCGCGTTCGCCCGCGTCCCGGCCGGTGAACTCGGCGAAGTCACCGTCGACATCCGTGGCCGGCAGGTGCCGGTGCGCGTGGTCAAGTTCCCGTTCGTGCGCGAAGGCCAGGCCCAGCCCGGCGTGCTCACCGACGCGTGATCCGAACGTGCCGGCCGTCACTGACAGCAGTGGCGGTCGGTTGGTTACACTAGCCCCGTTTTTTCCACCCCTGCATATCTCTGGAGCAGTCCCATGAGCGAGATCCCCGGCGACCTCAAGTTCCTCAAGTCCCATGAGTGGGCCCGTGTCGAAGGCAATGGCCGCGTTACCGTCGGAATTTCCGACCACGCCCAAGGCCTGCTGGGTGACCTGGTCTACGTCGAGCTGCCCGAAGTCGGCGCGACCGCCAAGGCCAACGAGCAGATCGCGGTCGTCGAGTCGGTGAAGGCCGCCTCCGACGTCTACAGCCCGGTCAGCGGCACCGTCGTCGAGGTCAACTCGGCGCTGTCGGACAAGCCGGAAACCATCAACGAAGATGCCTACGGCGACGGCTGGATCTACGTGGTCGAGCTGACCAACACCGACGAGCTCAACGAGCTGCTGGATCCGGATACCTACGCTGAAGGCCTGGAAGACGACGAGCACTGAGTCGTCGTTTCCTGGTTCGAACGCGGCCACCTTCGGGTGGCCGTTTTCGTTTTGGCGGACGCATCCAACGCATGCCGACCGGTTCGCCGCATGCCATCGGCACGGCACCGGGCGGTGCTGATCGCCGCCGAAGTGCGTGCGCAGTTTTGCGCAAATCCGCGTTTCCACCCCCGCAATGGCGTGCTGGGATGTGAAAATTTTTCAGCCTTGTTTCGGGACCGTTGTGGTCGCGTCGGCGCACGTGCGGACAGGCGCCGACGCGTTGCCTGCACTTGACCTTCTTCCTGTGCCTGCATCATGCAGAGTGCTTATTTCAAGTGTTTTTTCTTTCGTGTCTGCGCGCGCGCGCTGGTATCGGCGTTGCGCGCGGCGGTGTCTTGCCACGTTTGTCGAGGCATGCCGGCGGCAGTTGGGTGGGTGTCCGGGACGCGGCGGATGTGAAAATTTTTCGCGGGGGTTGTTGACAGTAAAAAAAAGCGTGATTAGGTTTCGCCTCAGCAGACCTTGCCTGCCAAACCGAGTGCGCAGAATCAATCGTCCGATGCGAAGCAGCCCCTCGAAGACCACCGCGATCCTCAAGACGGTGGACATGGCCCCGCTTCCCCCGGAGAAATGCAAGGCGACCCCTGTTCCGATGCCTGCTCCGCCGAACGTGGCAGGCATCAACGCATCCGTAACGGCGCGCCTGACGCGCCGGCGGTCCCCGCACGCAGCATGGGCGGGTTTGATCCACCTGGGCGTTTCAACTCCCTATCACTGACGAGGAGCCATCACCATGGCAACCAAGAAAGCTGCGAAGAAAAAGCCCGCTGCCAAGAAGGCAGTGAAGAAGGTCGCGAAGAAGGCCGCTGCCAAGAAGGCAGTGAAGAAGGTCGCGAAGAAGGCGACCGCCAAGAAGGCAGTGAAGAAGGCTGCCAAGAAGGTCGCCAAGAAGACCACGGCGAAGAAGGCAGTGAAGAAGGCGGCGAAGAAGGTCGCCAAGAAGTCCACTGCCAAGAAGGCCGTAAAGAAGACCGCGAAGAAGGCCGTCAAGAAGGTAGCCAAGAAGGCCACCAAGAAGACTGCCAAGAAGGTTGCAAAGAAGGCCGCCAAGAAAACCACCGCCCGCAAGCCGGCCAAGAAGGTCGCCAAGAAGGCAGTGAAGAAGGTAGCCAAGAAGGCGACTGCCAAGAAGGCTGTAAAGAAGACCGCGAAGAAGGCCACCAAGAAGGCTGCCCCGAAGAAGGCTGCCAAGAAGGTTGCCAAGCGCAAGCCGGCCGCCCGCAAGAAGAAGGCCGCTCCGGTGGCTCTTCCGGCAACCCCGGCGCCGCTGATCTAAGTACTTCCCGATAGCCGTACCCTGAGACCCCTTCCCCGACTGCCCAGCGGGGAGGGGGTTTTTTTATGGGACCACCGGGCGATCAGTCCTGCGAAGGCAGGCGTGCCGGAACGCGATAGACCACCGATGCGAACTTCGGCGCCGCCTCCGTTGCGACCACCTGGCCACCCAGGCGTTCGGCGAGTTGGCGACTGGGCAGGTTCTCCTCGGCCACCGGGTAGCGGAAGCTGGACGCGGAGAATCGGTTTGCCGCCCAGTCGACCACGGCTCTTACGGCTTCACGACCATAGCCATTGCCATGCTCGTGCTCGCTTATCCAGATTCCCAGTTCGGGTTCGGGCTCCGCAGCATCATGCAGTGCGGCGATACCGATGAAGGTGCCCCGTTGCCGATGGCGGATCACGAACGTGTATTCGGATCGCGCTTCCATCGCGCCCAGCCACCCTTGTCCGATCGCCCTGAATGCCGCAATGGAGTCTGGCGGCTCGAAGGCCATGAACCGGGTGAGCGTCGGCGTGATTGCGCCGAACACCTCGTCCGCATCTGTCGCCTTGAAGGGCTGCAGCAGCAAGCGTTCGGTTCGAAGGATGTCCGGCGTCTGTTGCATGCTCCGGAGTGTCCCATGCGGAGGCCGCACGTGCGAAAAAAGAAGGGCGACCCGGAGGCCGCCCTTCTGCTTGCATGATGCCTGCCTGTCGGCTCAGCGCGGCGAAGCGACGGCGCGGTTGCCCGAGGCGCCCTTGCCCTTGCGCTTGTCCTGCTGTGCCGGGGTGGCACCCTCGGCCATCAGGTTGTCGCTGCCGAAGTCGGTATCCACATCCAGCCAGCGCTGCGACGGCAGCCCCAGGGCGGCATCCAGCACGGTCGGCAGCAGGCCGCTGGGCAGGCCGCTTTCGCCGTTCCACATGATGGCGATGCCGAGGTCGCGTTCGGGTACCAGTGCGACCAGGCCACGGTAGCCCTGCACGGCGCCCGCATGGAACACCACATCGTGGCCGGCGTAGTCGAAGGTGCGCCAGCCCAGCGCGTAGCCGGCCGAGTGCAGGCGCTCGCGGCGCCAGCCCGAACGCATCTCGCCCGGGGTGTTGATCAGGCTGGAATGCAGGGTGGCCAGCAGCGGTGCCGGCAGCACGTCCGGACGGTGGCCGGTGTGGGCCAGCAGCCACTGCGCCATGTCGCTGGCGCTGGCGTTGACGCCGGCGGCCGGGGCGACGCGGTAATAGGTCGGCTTCGGCGTCAGCGACACCCAGCCATTGCGGCTGCGTACGTGCGGACGCGCCCAGCGCGAGCTGGCCTGGATGCCGGCCAGGCCCAGGCTGGCATCATTCATGCCCAGCGGCTTGAAGATGCGGCGTTCGACCGACTGTTCGTAGAAACTGCCCGAGGCCGCGTAGACGACATCGCCAATCAGGCTGAAGGCCACGTTCTGGTAGGCGTAGCAGTCGCCCGGCAGGCACTTCAGGCCGGTATTGGCCAGCTTCTGGGTCAGCGCGTAGTACTCGGCGTTGCCTTCGATATCGCGGTCATAGGCGTTGTACGGCAGGCCCACGCGGTGGCTGAGCACGTCGGCCACGGTCAGGCGGTCGGTCGCTTCCGGCGAATTCAGGCGGAAGCCCGGCACGTAGTCGGTAACCTTGCTGTCCCAGCGCAGGGTGCCATCGTTGACCAGCAGGCCAGCCATGGTGCCAGCGAAGGCTTTGGACAGCGACGCCAGGCGGAACACGGTGTGGGCGTCGACCGGCAGCGGGTTGTTGACGTCGGTGACGCCATAGCCACGCGCGCTGAGCACGCGTCCACCCTGCACGATGGCCACGGCCATGCCCGGCACGCGCTCACCATAGGTCAGCTGCTGCGCCATCGATTCGATGTTGGCCACGTTGAAGCCGGCCGCGGGCAACTGCACCTGCGGCACCAGCCCGGTACGGTAGGCGGCCGGCTGGGTGTGGGCGACAGTGGCGCCGGCAGCGGACTCGATGTTGGCCGGCATCGGCGGCAAGGCCGGCGGCGTCTGCGCGGTGGAAGACAGGGCAAGGGGCATCAACATGCCCAGCAAGCCGGTGGCCGCCGAACGGATCGGACGACGCAGGTTGTTCTTTTTCATCGGTTGGAGCCCGTGCGCGACTGCTGGTGATGATTCTAGCGCCGCTTTTCACCTGTGCACAAACAAAGCGAAGATGAATGCGCATCTCGTTGAAAGAATTGGACTTTTGGTGCCGGAAAAGCGTGTGTCGGCGGATATCATCCGGGCCCCGTCGTGACATTCCGTTGCGCGGATGGGGGCAGCCTGTGCTGGCGATGTTGCAGTGCATTGGCTAACGTACGCGCTTCACCGCCGCCGGAGCCTGCCATGCCGCTGTCCAACCGCCTGTCGCAGGCGAGGGGAGCCGCGTGAGCGCGGCCAGTTCCAGCCCGCTGCGAGGGCTGTTCACCGGGCTGCGCGAGTCGCCGGCCCTGTGGTGGTCGTTCCTGTATTTCTTCTGCCTGCTGAGCGGCTACTACGTGCTGCGCCCGGTGCGTGAGGCGATGGCGGCCTCGGCCGACCTGGAAACGGTGTTCCCGCCGCTGCTGATCGCCTGGTTCAACAGCCATGGCATCGCGCTGAAGGACTTCGTGCTGCAGTTCCTGTTCTCCTGCGTGTTCGTGATCATGCTGGTGCTGCAGCCGGTCTACGGCTGGCTGGTCAGCCGCTTCCCGCGACGGGTGTTCCTGCCGGCGGTATATGGGTTTTTCATCGTCACCCTGCTGGGCTTCTATGCACTGTTCGACAGCGGCGTGCCGGGGCGCGGCATGGCCTTCTTCCTCTGGGTGATGGTGTTCAACCTGTTTGCGGTGGCCGTGTTCTGGAGCTTCATGGCCGATGTGTTCTCCAATGCGCAGGCGCGTGCCTACTACGGCTACATCGGTGCGGCCGGTACCATCGGTGCCTTCCTCGGCCCACTCATCACCAGCGTGCTGGTGCAGCGGGTGGGCATTGCCAACCTGATGCTGGTTTCGGCCGGGTTCCTGCTGGTCTGTCTGTTCTGCATCTGGCGGCTGCGGCACTGGGCGGTGCTGCGCGAGCGCGAACAGCAGCTGGTGTCGGGCGAGAAGCCGATGGGGGGCAGCGTGCTCGACGGCCTCAAGCTGATCGTGCGCGAGCCGCTGCTGCGCTGGCTGGCGGTCATGGTGGTGTTCGGCGTGGGCGTGGGCACGCTGCTGTACAACCAGCAGGCCAGCATCGTACGCGCGGCCTTCAGCGACCCGGCCGCGAGCACGGCGTTCTTCTCGCGCATCGACCTGGCAGTGAACGCGCTGGCCCTGCTGATGCAGCTCGGCCTGACCCGTTGGCTGCTGTCACGCCACGGTATCGCCCCGGCGCTGCTGATCCCGGGCTTTGCAATCCTGATCGGTTTCTCGGTGCTGGCCGCCTCGCCGATGCCGTTGATGGTGGCGGTGGTGCAGGTGATGACCCGTGCCAGCGAATTCGCGCTGGCCAAGCCTGCCCGCGAGACCATCTATACCCGTGTGGACCGCCAGTGGCGCTACAAGGCCGGCGCGGCCATCGACACCGTGGTCTACCGCGGTGCGGACCTGAGCTTCACCTGGGTGCACAAGGGGCTGTCGCTGTTGGGTTCCCATGTGGTGTTCATCGGCGGCGTGCTGGTGGCTGCGTGCATGACCGCCGCCGCGTTCGGCGTGCTGCGCGAAGAAAAGAAACTGCCGCGTGATCGATGAGATCGCCGGCCCGCTTATCCAAGGAGTGAAACGATGCCATTGATCGCGCTGCTGTTGACCGTGCTGGTTGCTGTGCTGCACCTGTACTTCCTGGTGCTGGAGATGTTCCTGTGGACCCGTCCGCTGGGCCTGAAGACGTTCCGCAACACGCTTGGGAAGGCTGAGGCCACGCGCGTGCTGGCGGCCAACCAGGGCCTCTACAACGGCTTCCTGGCGGCAGGCATCGTGGTTGGGCTGGTGCTGGCGCAGCCGGTGCTGGTGACGTTCTCGCTTGCCTGCGTGGTGGTGGCGGGGTGCTACGGCGCCTACAGCGTGAACCGCCGCATTTTCATGATCCAGGCGCTGCCGGCGATCCTGGCGTTGGTGTTTCGCGCGCTGGCGTGAGTTTCCAGCCAACGGCGCAGCCCCTCGTGGGGTGGTTGCGGAATGCGGTCATGTGATTGGGCCGGGGGGGGGGGGGGGGGGGGGCGGGGGGCGCGCGGGGGCAGCCCGGGGGGGGGGGGGCACGACACAGGCGGCGCACCCGCGCGGAGC
>NZ_JBRRDR010000076.1:0-10218 GCF_056759755.1 Stenotrophomonas sp. STEN046 | reverse complement strand
CGGGGAAGCGCGGGGCCCCCGCGGCGTAACGGCCCCGGCAGTCACCGCGGGGAAGTGCCCGGCCGTGTAGGTTCGCGCGGGGCCTGGCCGGGCGGATCGCTGCAGCTTACGCACCGCCCTTGAGAATCACCTCGGCCAGGCGATCGTAATCGCCGCCGAAATGATGGTCGCCGGGCAGCTTCACCTTCTGCACGCCATCGTTGCCGGGAAGATCCGGACACAGCGCGTCGTCGTCCTTGTCGCCGTACACGCACAGCGTCTTCGCCGCCGGCAGCTTCGCCACTTCCGGTGCGATCGGCAGGCCACCGCCACCGCCGCCCAGCCAGTTGCTGACATGGAATTCGAAGTCGGCCTTGCGGCCCACCGACAGCAGCACGATGCGCGCCAGTGCTGCGCGCGAGCCTGCGTCCAGCTGGTTGATGGTGGCCGGCAACACGTCGGCGCCCTGCGAGAAGCCGATCAACATCACCTTGTCGCGCTGCCATTGCTGGCGGTAGTGGCCGATGATCTTCTGCAGATCGGCGGCAAACCCCTGCGGCGTGCGTTCGCTCCAGAAGTAGCGCAGCGAATCGATGCCGACCACGGCCACGCCATGCTCGGCCAGCGCGCCGGCCACGTCCTTGTCCAGACCGGCCCAGCCGCCATCGCCGGAAACGAATACCGCCAGCGTGTCACCGCTGCCCTGCGCCGGCACTTCCACTACCGGCAGGCCCTTCAATGCATCCGGCGGCGGTGCCAGCGCAATGCCGGCCTGCGCGCCGATCACCCGTGCCGCAGCCACCAGTCCCGGTGTCGCATCGCCGGCCCCGGTGCGCTTGAACTCGCGCGCCATCGCCACCTGCTGTACGAACGGACCGGCACTGCCGGCCGCACAGCCTGCTGCACCGGCCGCGTTCAACCACGGAAAATTCAGTTCGCTGGGTTGCAGCCGGTCGCGCTTCACACCATCGCCGCAGACCATGCGCTCGCGTGCATCGGACGGGCAGAATCCGGTGGTCAACAGGCCGGCAAATACCTGGGTGTCGGCCTGTGCAGCCAGCGCATAGGCCAGTTCGGCACCTTCACCACTGCCCCCCACCAGCGGCAGGTGGTAGCCGGGCAGGTGCAGGAAGGCCTGCACCCAGCGCGAGAAATTCTCGACATCGCCCGCACCGAACGCACAGCTGCTGTTGCCCTCGCGCTTGAGCACCCCACGCAGGTGTGCAACGTCCACCGACGCGACCAGCGCACCATCGGCGCGCAGCGCTTCGATGGGCGTGCGCCCCGCATCGGCACCTGCGCCGTCATGGAACCAGATCACGACCCGTTGCGGCGCGCCAGCCGGCACGTGCACCGGTACCTGCTCGAAGCGTCCGTGGCTGACCTGCTGCACCGCCGCCGAAGCCGGCAACGCCGCCAGCGCCAACACCAGTCCCATCGCCCTGCACAGCCCTGCACGCATCGTTTCGGATCCCGTTGGAATGCGCACACGATACGCCGCCGCTGCGTGCACGGCACGTACCGGTGCAGGCGGTCGGTCACCTGCAACGCGGTCGATTCAGCCGCTGACGCTCAGCGCGGGGTGGCGGTGCGCCCGCGCCGGTACAGGCCCAGCGCCAGCCACAGCAGCCAGCCGACGATTACTGCGATCACCAGCTTCTGGCCCAGCCCACGCGGAGGACCGCCACGCCACAGCACGTGCAGCCACAGCAGTACGAAGGCCAGCCATGCCCAGCCCCACAGCAGCCCGGCGCTACGACGCCAACCCGGCTCGCGCAGCAGGTACCAGGCCTGCAGCAGCATGCCGACGCTGGCACACAGGAAAGCGGTATTGGCCGCCAGGCCATGGATCAGCGGGGCCAGCAATGGCGCCGCCTCGGGCAGCCAGCTGTCACCAATGGCGACGGTGGCCAGGCCGACGGCCGACACGCAGAACAACAACGGCGCCGCCGCGCTGCGGCGCGGTCCCACGCTGTGCCGGTACAGCGCGATGCCCAGCACGCCGATGGCCAGGGCCAGCAGGCAGTATGCGCTGCGCAGCGCCAACCCCCAGGGACCGTGCAGGTACAGGCTCAGCGTTGCCCTCACCCAATCCAGGTCGGCGCGCGCGAACTGCGTCCACAGCGCGGTGGCCACGAACAACAGCAGGGCGACCATCGCCAGCGTTGCTGCCGGCCGGGCACGCGTCACGGCGCGACGTCCGGGTGCCGCTGCTGCCATTCGGCCAGCGCCTTGCGGTAGCGCTGCAGCTCCTCGGCATACAGGTCGAGCACACACAACGGGCAGCCGCTGCCGCAGCACTCGTTGGGGCCGGGCTCTTCCGGCGGCACGGGACGGGGATCGGAAACGGGATCGGGAACGGTCACGGCAGGAACAGCACCACGCGGTTGCAGGCCGCTAGTGTAGCGGCGTGCTCAGCCACCCAGTTGCCGACGCAGGTTGTCGCGCGCGGCCGCGTCCAGGCGCTGGTGGAAGAACCCGCTGAGGAAGATCCGCGGCGCACGCAGCAGCCCCTGCAGGAAGCGGCGGCGGCCGGCCCGGTACAGGAAGCCCGGCACCACGCCCTTGTACTCCTCGGCCACGCCACGGTCATAGGCGGAAAACACCGCTTCCGGCGCTGCCAGGATCGCCATGTCGCAATCCAGGAACAACGCAGCCTCGGCATCGACATCGTCAGGGCCCAGTTCGCCATGGCGGGCGGTCAACAGGATCAACTGCTCGACCCGGGCCGCATCCACCGACGCCAGTTCCGGCCACTGCGCGATGGCCTGCACCGCCAGTGCCGCCGAGCGTGCCTCGTTGTCCTTGCGCCCGGCCTGGTAGATCGCATCGTGATACAGCGCCGCCAGATACACCTCGCCCGGCTGTTGCCAGCCAGGCCCTTCAGCCACCTGCTGGCAGTGCTGCAGCACGGCGCGCACGTGGCCGAAGTGGTGATAGGCACGCGGCGGCGTCGCGTAGGTGTCCTGCAAGGCCTGCAGATGCGCGGGATCAAGGGTCAGCGGGGCGAAGTCCATGCGCCGATGATCCCGCCCCCGGCGGCGGCGGGCAAGCTGGTTGTTTTTTCACCAACCGCTCACACCCTGCGCCCGGCAAGGCCCGCACCAGGTTGTCCACAGGTTTGCCGAGTGCTGGTCCACACCGGTTGTGGATGAACCCGGCACCGCTGCGGGGGAGATGCGGGACGCCACACGCAGGTCTACACTGGCTGCAGGCGGGAGCGCCCGCCGCCGCTGGGAACCGTCATGCGCCGTCTTGCCGCCCGATGCTTTCTGCTGTCGCTGGCCGCGCTCACCGCGCCAGTTGTATCTGCGCAGGACGCGCCGCTCCACGCACCTGGCATCGCCACCATCCCCACGGTGAAGGTGACCGCCGCCAGCGTGCCCACGCCGGAACAGGTCTTCGCCATTCCGCCGGCGATGCGCGAGATGCTGCAGAAGCAGGTGATCAGCCGCAGCTACTCGCGTGACCAGCGACTGCAGGCGCTGGTGGAGATGATCTTCAGCCAGCACGGCCTGGACCTGCAGTACGACGCCGATGCCACCTATACGGTGAGCGAGATCTGGCAGCACCACCGCGCCAACTGCCTTGCCTTCACCCTGCTGTTTGTCACCCTCGCCCGCGAAGCGGGCATCCAGGCACGGGTGCAGGAAGTCGGCCAGGTGGTGTCGTGGTACCAGGACCAGGACCAGGGCGTTGTCTACAACGTCGGCCACGTCAATGCTGGCGTGGATGTGGGCGGCCGTTACGGCACGGTCGATCTGGACCGCAACGTGCTGTATGACCGCCATGGCCCACAGCCGATCGGCCGCGAGCGCGCACTGGCGCACTACTACAACAATCGCGGTGCCGAGCGCCTGGCCGATGGCGACCTGACCGGCGCCCGCGCGTTCTTCGACGCGGCGCTGGCACAGGACCCGGCCTTTGCTTCGACATGGAACAATCTGGGGGTGCTCGAGAGCCGCCTGGGTGACGATGCCGGCGCCCGGCGCGCACTGGACACCGCGTTGCGCCTGGATGGACGGCAGAGCGCGGCCCTCAACAACGCCAGCGCGTTGTATCGCAGGCTTGGCATGACCGCGCAGGCGCAATCGATGCAGCGGCGGCTGCAGTCGGCACAGCGCGAGGATCCGTTCGCCCAGTACATGGAAGGCGCCCAGGCCGAACGCGCCGGCGATCTGGAAAAGGCGATCACCTATTACCGGCGGGCGGTCCGCCTGTACGACACCGCGCACCAGTTCCACTTCGGCCTGGCACGGGTGTATTTCCTCAGCGGTCGCCTGCAGCGTGCCGACCGCGAACTGCTGCGTGCACAGGAACTGGGAGGTTCGCTGCAGCAGGCCCGCTACCAGGCCAAGCTGGACAGCCTGGCACGCTGGCGGGCGCAGCAGGCCAAGCGCTGAATGGCGATCAGGCCTTCTTGAGGAAGCAGGTCTTCAGCACCAGCCCCTTGATCTTGTCCGAGTTGCCTTCGATGTGCTCGGCATCGTCTTCGACCAGGCGGATGTTGCGGATCACGGTGCCCTGCTTGAGCGGAATCGAGGACCCCTTGACCTTCAGATCCTTGATGACGGTCACGGTGTCGCCGGTCTGCAGGGTGTTGCCGTTGCTGTCACGCACGACCAGCGTCGCGCCGGCGCCTTCTTCGGCAGTCCACTCGAAACCGCAATCGGCGCAGATCCACAGCGCACCATCGGCATAGGTGTTTTCCAGGGTGCACTGCGGGCAGGCGGGAGCAGAAGACATCGCAAGTACCTCAAAATGAATCAACAGCTGCCATTGTAACCGCCCGGCTCTTTTTCCCATTTGCGCGGTGAACGCATGGGCCGGGTCCTGGCCCGGCCCGGTTCAGGCAGACACTGGAACTTGCAGTCGCCAGCGAACTCCAGCAGAGTGCGCGGCCCCTGATCGTCCCCGGACCCCCCATGCGCCTCGGCATCGACTTCGGTACCAGCAACTCCGCCGCCGCCATCGTGCGTGATGGGAAGCTGCTGCCGATCCGCTTCGGCGATGCCGAACAGTTCCGCACCAGCGTGTATTTCCCCGGCGTGGTGCCCGACCCGGATGATTTCCAGCTCGACGCCGGGCAGGAACACCAGCTGCAGCAGATGATCGACAGCGCTGCCCGTGCCGCGCGCGCCGCCGGCCAGGAACGCCCCCTGCAGGCGCTGCGCCGCGAAGCCCTGCGCGCGCTGCGCCGGGAATGGATGGAAGCCCGCGCCGGACAAGCACGCAGCGCCAGCGACCTGCTGCAGAACGCGGTCTATGGCGACGATGCGCTGGAAGCCTATTTCGAGGAACACGAAGGCAATCTCGTGCAGAGCCCGAAATCCATGCTCGGCTACAACCTGCACCCGCGCGCACGGCAGACCATCACCGGCATCGCCGCGCACATCCTCGAGCACATCCGCCTGACCGCCAGCGCCCAGCTCGGCCAGCCGCTGCGCAGCGCCCTACTCGGCCGCCCGGTGCAGTTCCGCAGCTCCATTGGTGAAGCCGGCAATGACCAGGCACTGGACATCCTGCGCGAAGCAGCCACCCAGGCCGGCTTCGACCATGTCGATTTCCTCGAGGAGCCGGCCGCTGCAGCCATGCATTACCACGCCGAGAGCAGCGAGCGGCACCAGGCAGTGATCGTCGACATCGGTGGTGGCACCACCGATATCGCCCACGCCGAAGTGGGCGGCAGCGCAGCGCCACGCATCCATCGCGCCTGGGGTATCGCCCGCGGCGGCACCGATATCGACCTGGCGCTGAGCCTGTCCGGCTACATGCCGCTGTTCGGCCGTGGCATCACCCGCGTCCCCACCCACCATTACGTGGAAGCGGCCACCGTGCAGGACATGACCCGCCAGCGCGAGTTCCGCCAGCACAACTACGACCATGTCGATGCTCCCTGGGGCGCCCGCCTGCAGGCGCTGCAGGACACCGGCAACACCGCCCGCCTGTACCGCGATGTCGAGCGCGCCAAGATCGCCCTCAGCGGCGCCGACGAGCACCGCAGCACGCTGGACTACATCGCACGTGACCTGCACGTGGACAGCAGTGCGGACGGTCTGGCCGCCGCCGCCCATGCCTATCTGCAGCAGATCCGCGAACTGCTGGCCCAGGTCCGCAGCGATATCGGTGGCGACCCGGACGCGGTGTTCCTGACCGGCGGCATGTCCCGTGCCGGCTACCTCCGCCAGGCAGCCGCCGAGGCCTTTCCGGGCGCCCGCATGGTGCATGGCGAGCCCTCGCTGGGCGTGGTCCAGGGCCTGGCGCTGGCGGCAGCCAGCCAGGATTAACAAAACGTTACGCGGAGTTTGCTACCCTCGATAGGCTTGATAGGGCCCTACCTTCCGCCGGCTAGCCCGGTGTGTGTACCCGGGTATGGCCTGGCCCGCCCAGCGGGCCTTGCGGCCATGCCTTCTGGCTCGTTCATGGTCCGCGTATTACCCGAGCCGCCATCGAGACCCGCTTTGGGCACCCGCCTGGCCCCCGTGGCCGCACAACCTGAAGAAACACCTGCACCCATCGACTGCCGCCGTTGTGATGCGGTCTGTTGCCGGTTGCCCGTGCTGCTGCAGGCCGGCGACGACGTGCCTGGCCAGTATACCTCGCGCGACAGGCACGGCCGTGCCGTGATGGCGCGCAATGACGAGGGCTGGTGCGCGGCGATCGATCCCTATCACCTGCGCTGCACGATCTATTCGCAGCGCCCGGCGATCTGCCGCCAGTTTTCGATGGGTGGCGACGACTGCCGCCGCGAGCGGCAGGATTACCTGCACCAGGCCGAAGCCTGGTCGCTTTCCTCCCCTTCCACCTGACAGGAGCAACCATGCCCCGCAAGGCAAAGACCCCCGCGAAGGCTACCAACAGCATCCGCAGCGAACGCAAGGGCGCGGCCGCCAGCACCACGGTCAGCAGCGATTCGATTGCGTCCGATCTGGCCGCATTCCGCAAGAGTGGTGGCAAGATTGAAGTTCTCGGTACCACCTGGGCGCTGAAGAAAGCCAGCTGACCCACCCCCGACTGCGGCGGCGCTGCCGCCGCGGCCTGCCGGACCGCGCTCAGCGGTCCAGACGCACCCGCACGCTGCCCGAGTGCGACTGCACCCGGATATCACCGTCGCCACTGCCCAACCTGGCATCCAGCCGGCTGCCCGGCCCGTGGCGTGGGCGCTCCACGGTGCCCGCATCGCTGTTGATCGAACCGCTGAAGCTGTTCACCGACAGCTGCGCTGAGACCGTGCGTGGCAGGCGCAGGCTGACCGAGGCACTGACCGATTCGACGTTGATGCGGCCCCCCGGCGCCAGCGTTGCCGCCGACAGATCGATACCGCCGGAGACCGTTTCCACGGTCAGGCGGTGGATGCGGCCCGCATCGACGCCGACCTGCCCCGATACCGTCTGCGCCCCGATCTCGCCGGAAACCCCGCCACCGGCCTCGATCCGTCCACTCACCGTGTTCACATCCAGCCGTTGCGTCTGCAGGCGTGCGCTGACGTTGCCACTGACGGTGTTGAGCACGCTGTCGCCGCTGCGGCCGGCGGCAGTGAGCGAACCGCTGACCGTGTCGGCCTGCAGGCGCCGCACATCAATGCCACTGATGTCCTGGTCGGCACTGACCGTGCTCAACAGCAGTTCCACCGAACGCGGCACGTTGAGGGTCAACGTGGCATCACCGCTGTGGCTGCGTCGTGGATACTCCACTTCCCAGCGCACCCGGTTGGCGCTTTTTTCCTGGCGCAGCTGCAGGCCGTCGCTGAGCGTGCCGGTGAGCTGCACATCGTTGCGGTCCCAGCCGCGCACGGTCACCTTGCCGGCGATGTTGCTCAGCTCAATGCGCCCCCCTGCCGCAACGTTGTGACGTTCATCGACACGGGTATCGGCCAGGGCCAGCGCAGGCACCAGCAGCAACCCGGCGCAGAGGGGAAGAAGGGTTCGCATGGGGGGTCTCCTCAGGTTGTCAGACCGGCAGCGGCCTGCGCCGCCTGCCGGGTCAGTTCGAGCCGCAGCGCATAGGTGCGCTTGAGCTGTCCAAGCAGGTGCGGCGCGCGCGGGTCCTGTGCCATCGCGGCACGGATCTGCTCGGCGCTGCGATCCAGTTCATGCAGGGCCGGCTGCCATTCCGGCGCGGTGCCATCCGGCAGCGACGCCACGGCCTGCTGGTACTGTTCGGTCATCGCTGCGGCCTGCAGCTGCAGGCCACTGGGCGCAGGCGGCGCATCGGACGCATGCCGCCACGGCGTCACCGTGTAGATGGCAAGGCTGGCCGCCAACGCAGCACCCACCGGCAGCCACCAGCGGTGCCGGCGCTGCAGCGGCATCGCCACCACGTTGCCAGCGGGCGCAGGCGACGTGCCCGCCTCGCGCGGTGGCAACTGCGCTGCAAGCCGTGCCCAGCCATCGGACGGCGCGCTGCGTTCGTTGGGCAGCGCGCGCAGGCGCGCCAGCAGGTCGTGATCGGGGTCGTGCGTACTCATGTCATGTCTCCCAGGCGCGCGCGCAGCAGGCCACGCGCGCGATGCAGCTGTGCTTTGGAACTGCCGACCGCCATCTTCAGCTGGTCGGCGATTTCATGGTGTTTCCAGCCTTCAATATCGTGCAGCACCAGGACTGCACGGGCGCGTGGGGGCAGTGTTGCCAACGCACGCTCCAGATCGCGTTCGGTGCCGGCGCAGCGGTCATGGATGGCCAGCGCCTGCACACCTTCCTCCACGTCGTCCAGGCTGTCGTGGTCATGCCCGGCAGCACGTCCGCGCAGTTCCATCAGCGCCGCGTTGACACCCAACCGGTGCAGCCAGGTGGACAGGCTGCTTTCGAAACGGAAGCCGGGCAGTGCTTTCCACGCCTGCAGGAAGGCCTCCTGCAGCGCATCTTCGGCGCGGGCCTGCTGGCCACCACACAGACGCCACAGCACAGCGAACATCCGCGGCGCGTGCCTGCGATACAGCAGTTCATAGGCTGCGGTATCACCATTGGCCGCCGCACGCACCAGGGTCGGTTCGTCGACAGCATCGGTGGCAGCAGGTGGCGGTGGCATGGTGGTGTCGAGCATATCCGTTGGATGCACGCTGCCGGAAAAAGGTTTAGAGCGCCCTGCCCGGTTTCCCGTTGCAACCTTTTTGCGGCCTGCTGCATCCATTGCAGGTCCCCCGCAGGCCTGCACCGGCCAGGAGCCCCCCATGTCCAGTCCCACCTGCGCTGCGCTGCTGGCAATCGCAGCCTGCGCCCTGCTGCAGGCGTTCGGCGTCTCCCTGCACTGGCGCGCCGAGAGCGGTCGCGCCTGCCTGCAGCAGCACCGCCAGGTCGTTGTCTGCCTGGCCTGGGTCGCACCGGTCGAAACGCCGACACGCGCCGGGTAACATCAAGCCCCGTTCCCGTCACACGTTGTCGCCCCATGATGTTGTCGCTGAAAGATCACCTGCCGGCCTGGACCCACCCGTGGCTGCATGACATCGGGGTCGCGTTGCAGATCCTGATCACCCTGCTGGCCGCGTGGCTGCTGCGGGTGCTGGCCCGCCGCCTGATCCGCCGCTTCGCCGACCACTACACGCTGCCGCCGGAAATGGTGATGGGCGCGCGCCGCATCACCAGCTTCGTGGTCTATTTCAGCGCGGTGCTGTACATCCTCAGCCTGCTCGGCGCGTCGCCCTCGATGCTGTGGACGGCTTTCACCGGCTTTGCCGCAGTGGGTGCGGTGGCCTTCTTCGCTGCGTGGAGCGTGCTCTCCAACATCTTCTGCACACTGCTGATCTTCACCACGCGGCCGTTCCGCCTGCATGACTACATCGAAGTACTGGAAAACGGCGAAAAGCCGGGCCTGAAGGGCCGGGTGATCGACGTCAACCTGATCTACACCACGCTGCAGGAAACCGGCGACGGCCACCAGGGCACGGTGCTGCAGCTGCCCAACAACCTGTTTTTCCAACGCACGGTGCGTCGCTGGCGCGACCCGTCGCAGGCACCCGGCGGCATCCAGGGCGACGGCTGAGGGTTGGTTTTTCTTTGCAGGGCTGCGCCCTGCACCTGCCGAAGCAGCAGCAACAGCAACAGCAGGCTATCCGTGAGTTGGCGGGGCGGGTCCGGTTGAGGGGGACGCCGTAAACCCGTCCATGAAGTGACCCCCTAAAGTTGGACAGTTGGGGATCAGGCGGCCAGCGCGACCTGTTCCCGGTACTTTACCGGGCTCAGGCCCTTTAGTTTCAGTCGGATACGGTCTTCGTTGTAGTACCGGATGTACTCCGTCAGTCCG
>NZ_JBRRDR010000075.1:0-11055 GCF_056759755.1 Stenotrophomonas sp. STEN046 | reverse complement strand
GGGGGGGGGGGGGGGGGGGCGCCCCCCCCCCCCCCCCACCCAGAGGCGGGGGCCGCCCCCCGCCACCGCCGCCCCCCCCCCCCCCCCCCCCCCCCCCCCCCCCCCCCCCCCCCGGCAGTGTCCTGGCGACGGATGGCTTGGACTTCTGGAGCCTCACTGGGTGTGGATGACGTTCAATGTGTGGTCGGTTCAATCCAACCAACAGCCGTGGAAATTTGTCGAAGGCGGGGCACTATGGATTTGCGGGGTGTGTTATCTGGCTCCCCGCAGACTCACAGTGGCCCGGCATCCCTCGGAATGCGCGCTTCGGCATTTGACGTTGACGTTGACGTTGCGGGTGCAGGGCTGCAAGCCCTGCGGAGAAAACCGCCCTCAATCGTGCCCGCTGTCGTCCAGGCTGATGATCCCGCGCCGGAGTGCCTGCGTCACCGCGTGCGTGCGGTCGCCGACACCGAGCTTGTCCATCAGGCTTTTCATGTGCGCTTTCACTGTCTGCTCGGAAATCTGCATGCGCTCGCCGATGCGCTTGTTCGACAGGCCGCCGGCCACGTGACGCAGCACTTCCGTTTCGCGAGGCGAAAGACGGTCTTCCACCACGTGCGCGGCGATGCCGGCGGCAACTGCTGCCGGAATGGGAGCGCGGCGGCCGCTGGCCACCATGCGGATGGTGTCTACCAGTTCGTGGCGCAGCATGTCCTTCAGCA
Source organism: Stenotrophomonas sp. STEN046 (assembly GCF_056759755.1). Classification (NCBI taxonomy): domain Bacteria; kingdom Pseudomonadati; phylum Pseudomonadota; class Gammaproteobacteria; order Lysobacterales; family Lysobacteraceae; genus Stenotrophomonas; species Stenotrophomonas sp. STEN046. The sequence continues at coordinate 10,351 of NZ_JBRRDR010000075.1, read as the reverse complement.
GGTACGCGGCCGCACCGGCCTGCAGCGCCCGCACCGCACGCACGTCGCCGCTGTAGGTGGTCAGCACGATGATGCGTGCGCGTGGGTCCAGCGCGCGGATGCGCACGATGGCCTCCACCCCGTCCATGCGTGGCATCTGCAGGTCCATCAGCACCACATCCGGTTGCAGCTGCTGGTAGAGGGTCAATGCCTCTTCACCGTCGGCCGCTTCGCCCAGAAGGCGCAGGTCGTTGTGCGTGCCGAGCAACGCGGCCAGGCCATCGCGCAGCAGGGGATGGTCATCGACCACCAGCACGCCGATGGAAGTAGGGGATTCAGTCATGGGTAGGTCTGCTCCAGGGCCAACGCCAACGCGATGGACGGCGGTGATACAGGCGTCGGGCGGGAACGGACAACGCCACTTCGGTGCCCAGGCCGGGGCGGGTCCACAGCTGCAGTTCCGCCCCCAGCCGCTGCGCACGCTCGCGCATGCCCTGCATGCCCCAATGGCCACGACCGGCATCTTCGTCTGCGATGCCAACGCCATCGTCGCGCACATGCAGCAGGAAGCAGCGCGTGCCATAGGACAATTCCACCTCGATGGCACTGGCCTGTGCATGGCGCAGTGCGTTGCGGATGGCCTCGCGTCCGATCAGGAACACTTCCTCGGCGGCGTCGTGCTGCAGGGGTGGGGGCGCACCTTCAACGGTCAGGCGCAGCGGGTTGGTGCCCTGGCCGGCGTACTCGGCGTGCACGTCTGCCAGCGCCGAGGCCAGATCGCGGCCGGCAAACGGGCCGTCACGCAGGGCGTTGACGCGCTCGCGGCCCTCGGCCAGGTTGCGCTCGGCCAGCACCATTGCCGATTCCAGCTGGCTGCGGACCGGCTCCGGTGTCTGTGCCGATTGGCTGATGGCATGCAGGCGCAGGATCAGGCCCTGGCTGCCCTGCAGCAGGGTGTCATGCAGATCGCGGGCGATACGCTCGCGTTCGCCATTGCGTTCCTGCAGGCGCGCGCGGAACAGCGCGGCGAGCTGGCCACTGCGGATGCGCACGGCCAGCACCAGCGCGGCCAGCAGCAGTGCCGCGCACAACAGCTTGAACCAGACGGTCTGCACGAACGTGGGGGAAATACGGAAGTTGCGACTCGCCGGCGCGCGGCTCCAGACGCCGTCCTCGTTGGCCGCTTCCACCTCGAAACGATACGGGCCCGGCGCCAGATTGGTGTAGTAGGCGCGCGTACTGCCGCCGGCGTCCTGCCATCTGTCGTCCACGCCGGACAGCCGGTAGCGGTAGCGATTGCGTTCGGGCCGCGCCAGCGACAGGGCCACGTAGTCGATCTGCAGCTGGGTGGTTCCAGCGGGCAGGCGCAGCCCTTCCTGCAGCGGAACCTGCCGGTTGCCGTACAGCACATCGCCGATACGCACGCCCGGTGCCATGGTGTTCATCAGCGGCTGCAGGGTATCCAGCCATGCCAGGCCCTGATTGGTGGCCAGCCACAACAGGCCATCGGCCGCCAGCACGGCGGTGGAAATGGGGCCGCTCTGCAGGGCGATGCCGGGCATGCCGTCGACCGCATCGAACAGCCGCGGTGCCACCGGCTGGCCGTCGCGCAGCGCGCTGCGCAGGGTTGCCGTTTCCAGCCGGACCAGGCCGCGGCTGCCGTTCAACCACAGGCGCCCCTGCGCATCGACGACGATGCCGGTGATCCCCTCCAGCACGCCGGTCGTATCGGTGCGCACCGACTGGAAAGGGCCGTTGCCGATGCGCGCGGCCAGGCCGGCTTCGCCTGCCACCAGCAGCAGATCCCCATGCTGCAGCAGCGCGGTTATCGGGCCCACCGACAGCCCTTGGGCTGCACCGAAGGTACTGACCGTTGTGGCATCCATCCTGCGCAACACCCCGTCGGCGTAACCCAGCAGCAGGGCGCCGTCGGCCGTGCGCGCCATCGACGAACAGGCCTGCTCGGGCAACCGCTTTTCCTGCTGCCAGCGGTTGACTGCGTAGTGCAGTACCGCGCGCTCACCGGCACAGACCCAGGCGTGGTCGTCATCGGCAAACAGCAGGGCGTGCAGCGGCTGGCCGGTGAACGGTGCCGGCAACGGAATGCGGGTGGTGCGGCCGCCAACGGTGCGTGCCAGGTTGATCCAGTCGAACTGCCAGACCGGCACAGGCGCCTGCCGTGCGGCCGCCTGCAGCTGCGCGGCGTTGCCGGCCAGCAACGGGCGCCGCAGGTCGAACAGCTTGAGGTCTTCGCCGTAGCCATACACGTGGCCATCGCTGCTGCGGACCAGTGTGCGGTACGGGTCGGCCGGGCCGACGGCCAGTGTCTGCACGCTGCGCGCACGGAAGCGGTTGAGGCCAAGATTGGTGCCGACCCAGAGGTTGCCCTCGCGATCAGCGATGACCGGCACCGCCGAGGTTGCGGTCAGCCCCTGTGCCGTGTCGAAGCGCTCCATGCGCACGGCCTGCTGGCCCTGGAAGCTGACCCGCGCGACACCCCCGTGAGGGCTCAGCGTCGCCCACAGCGCGCCGTCGTCGGTGAACTGCAGCCGTGCGGCCACCAGCCCGGGCAACCGCCGCGCCTCGCGCTCGGCCGCTGGCAGCACGCCATGCGCATCGGCAAGGGGCGACGTGCCGGCGATGCGGTCGGCCAGCCAGACTTCGCCTTGCGGACTCTCTGCCAGCGTTGCCATCTGCGATACAGCGATGCCGGTGTTCTCGAAGGCTGTGTGTCCTGCAGGGCGCTTCCAGATGTGCAGGTCGGCCAGCACCCAGAAGGTGCCATGACTGTCCTGGAGCACCCATTGCACGCGACGCTGCGGCAACCCGGTGCCGGCTGGCGGGGTCTGCCAGCGCTGCCCATCGAACCAGCGCAGCCCGCCGTTGACCGCTGCCCACAGGCGGCCATCGCGATCCTGCGCAAAGCGTGGGACCACACCGACAGGCACGCCCTCGGCGCGCCCAAAGCTGCGCAGCTGCTGTTGCCCGAACCGGCTGATGCCCGCCTGGAAATAGCCGATCCACAATCCATCGCTGCCATCCAGGCCGAGGGTGACCATGTTGCTGGAGGGGAAGCGGGTGCCCGCCGGTGGCTCCTGGCGTTCGAAGCGACGGCCGTCAAAGCGATACAGGCCCGAACCGGTTGCCAGCCAGACCATGCCCTCGCTGTCCTGCGCGATGTCCCATATGTCGCCGGGCGCACCCTGGCCTACGCGCCAGGCGGTGTGCTGGTAGCCGGGCATGCCGGCACTGATCGCCGGGTGCTGTGCGGCACACACAGGCAGGGCGATCAGCAACAGCAGGCACGACAGCAGCGCCGGCAGGCGATGCAGGAAAGGGAAGGGCTGGCCACGCATGGCGCTCATTCTGGCAGGTGCGGGGCATGCCCGGGTGACCCGAACGGGGTAGGCGGGGCGCGGGCGCTTCGGATATCACGCCCTGATGGATGACGGAGCCCGGCGATGCAGCGCTTGTATGTGATGTTCCCTGATCGCGGGCCGGGCCTGGGATTGATGTGGCTGCGGATATGCGTGGCCGCTGCGATGTTGCTGCCAGCACCGGCTGCGGGTGGCCCGTGGTGGCTGTGCCTGGCGGCGGCAGGCCTGTTGCTGCCGGGCCTGCTGACCCCGTTGGCCACCGCCCTGGCGGTGTCCGGGCTCTATCTGCAGGGGGCCGCGTTGCCATGGTGTGTGCTGCCCCTGGCGCTCCTTGTGCTCGGACCGGGCGCCTATTCGCTGGACGCGCAGCTGTTCGGGCGCCGTCGTCTGCGGCGACGGCCTCCCCCGATCGGGTGAGTATCGACCTCGACCGTCGGGGGTAGGTCACTGGCAGGCGGCACGCCACCATGGGCCACCCCCATCGCGGCATCCCGGCATGGCCATTGTTCACTCTTCTGCCCAGCCCATGCCGAGGTTGGCGCCGCAGCAGTCGGCGGCCCTGCAGCGCGCGCTGCGCTATATCGACGAGCACCTGTCGCAGTCGCTGCGGGTCACTGAACTGGCCGAGGTCGCCTGTGTAAGCCGTTTCCACCTGGTGCGCCTGTTCCGCAGCGGCACCGGGGCCAGCCCGCTGCGCTACGTGCGCCGGCGGCGCATCGAGCGTGCACGGCAGTTGCTGCCGGTCGCCGGGCAGTCGATGACCTGCCTGGCCCAGCACCTGGGCTTCTTCGACCAGAGCCATTTCGTCCGCAGCTTCCGTGCCGAGACCGGATGCAGCCCTGGCCAGTACCTGGCCGGCGATGCCGCGCTCGTGCTTTCCCCTGTTGTTTCCTCCACCGGAGTCCACCCATGAATGCTGCTACTGCCACCCCCGCCAAAGCGCTGCTGGCGCCCACCGACCACGCGCTGGTGCTGATCGACTACCAATCGCAGATGGCCTTTGCCACCCACACCATCGACATTTCGGCGCTGCGCAACAACGTGTCGCTGATCAGCAAGGGTGCGAAGGGCTTCAACGTACCGGTGCTGCTGACCACGGTGGCCGAGAAGTCGTTCTCCGGCCCGATGTTCCCGGAGCTGCCGGCGATTTTCCCGGGCCAGCCGGTGTTCGACCGCACCTCGATGAACACCTGGGAAGACCAGCCGGTGATCGATGAGATCAACCGCATCGGCAAGCGTCGCCTGGTGCTGGCCGGGCTGTGGACCAGCGTATGCATCGTTGGCCCGACCCTGTCGGCGCTGGAGCAGGGCTTTGAGGTATATGTGATCACCGATGCCTGTGGCGATGTGAGCGAAGAGGCGCACGAGCGCGCCATCACCCGCATGGTGCAGGCCGGCGCGGTGCCGATCACCAGCGTGCAGTACCTGCTGGAGCTGCAGCGCGACTGGGCGCGTGGCGAGACCTACGACCTGACCACCGGCATCGCCCGTGACCATGCCGGCGGCTACGGTGTCGGCATCCAGTACGCCAAGACGATGTTCGGCGCGCAGGAAGGCGGGCACTGAGGGTGGGCCATGGCCATGGCCCCGACCTGGCCTTGCTGATCCTGCGGGTGGCAGCGGGAGGATTCCTGCTGCCGCACGCGCTGGGCAAGTTGTTTGGCTGGTTCAACGGCCCAGGCCTGGCCGGCTTTGCCGGTGAACTGCGCGGTTTCGGGTTGCCGGCCACCGCGCCGCTGCCGCTGCTGCTGGCGTTGCTGCAGGTGCTTTCCGGCACCGCCGTGATGCTGGGCTGGCAGACCCGGGTCGCCGCGCTTGCCGCCGCCGCGTTCATCGCATTCACCGCCGTGCTGGCGCTGCCCAAGGGCTGGTTCTGGATGCGCGGCGGCGCCGAATACCCGCTGTTGTGGACGCTGGCATTGCTGGCCATCGCCCTGGCCGGCCCCGGCGCGTGGGCGATGGATGGCCTGGCTTTTTCTGGAGACATCGCATGAGCAACGAACCGCTCGACCCCGGCCGCCGCAACGTGGTGCTTGGCACCGGTGCGGCGTTGGCGCTGGGCCTGGCCGGCGGCAGCGCCGCCGCCCTCCCATCCCTTCCCAAGGAACGTCGCATGAGCACGCTGGTCATCCGCAATGCACGCATCACCACGCTTGATCCGCAGCAGCCGCATGCACAGGCCCTTGCCGTGCAGGACGGGCGCATCGTCGCGGTTGGCAGCGACGAACAGATCATGCGTGGCTGGGGCAACGAAGCCACCCTGATCGACGCACAGGGGCGGCGCATCGTTCCCGGCCTCAATGACAGCCACACCCACCTGATCCGTGGTGGCCTGAACTACAACCTGGAACTGCGCTGGGATGGCCTGCGTTCGCTGGCCGATGCGATGGCGATGCTGAAGGCGCAGGTTGACCGCACGCCTGCACCCCAATGGGTGCGCGTGGTCGGCGGCTTCACCGCGACCCAGTTCACCGAGAAACGCCTGCCGACGCTGCAGGAACTCAACGACGTAGCACCGGATACGCCGGTGTTCCTGCTGCATCTGTACGACCGCGCGCTGCTCAACCGCGCCGCGCTGCGTGCCTGCGGCTACACCAAGGAAACACCTGATCCGCCGGGTGGGCAGATCGTGCGCGATTCGCTGGGAAACCCTACCGGCCTGCTGCTGGCCAAACCCAATGCGCTGATCCTGTATGCCACCCTGGCCAAGGGACCGAAGCTGCCGATCGAGTACCAGGCCAATTCGACGCGTCATTTCATGCGCGACCTGAACCGGCTGGGCATCACCTCGGTCATCGATGCCGGTGGCGGATTCCAGAACTACCCCGAGGATTACCAGGTCATCGAGCAGTTGCATCGCGACGACCAGCTGACGGTGCGCATCGCCTACAACCTGTTCACCCAGAACAAGGGCAGCGAGGTGAGCGACTTCCGTGGCTGGAGCGAGATGCTGCAGCCACGCCAGGGTGATGACCTGCTGCGTCACAACGGCGCCGGCGAAATGCTGGTGTTCTCCGCAGCCGATTTCGAACTGTTCAACGAGCCGCGTCCGGAGCTGCCGCCGGAGCTGGAACCGGAACTGCACGAGGTGGTGAAGCTGCTGGTGCAGAAGCGCTGGCCGTTCCGTATCCATGCGACCTATGACGAAAGCATCACCCGCATCCTGGATGTCTACGAACAGGTGAACCGCGAAGTGCCGTTCGACGGCCTGCACTGGTTCATCGACCATGCCGAGACCATCACCCCGCGCAACATCGAGCGCATCCGCGCATTGAACGGCGGCATTGCCGTGCAGCACCGCATGGCCTACCAGGGTGAGGCGTTCGTGCAGCGCTATGGCGTGCAGGCGGCCCGGCACACACCGCCGGTGAAGCGGATGCTGGCCGAGGGCGTGCCGGTCGGTGCCGGTACCGATGCCACCCGCGTGGCCAGCTACAACCCGTGGGTGGCGTTGTCGTGGCTGGTCACCGGGCGCACCGTGGGTGGCCTGGCGCTGTACGGCGATGAGAACCTGCTGGAGCGCGAACAGGCCCTGCGGCTGTGGACCCAGGGCAGTGCGTGGTTCTCTGGCGACGAAGCGGTGAAGGGCACGCTGAAGGCGGGGCAGCTGGCGGACTTCATCCTGTTGTCGGCTGACTTCTTCCGCGTGGACGAGGCGCAGATCGCCGATATCACAAGCCTGTTGACCGTGGTCGGCGGCCGCATCGTACATGCCGACGGTGACTACGCAGGATTGGCTCCACAGCTGCCACCGGCGATGCCGGACTGGTCGCCGGTCAACAGATTCGGCGGCTACCACGTCGGCGGTGCCGCCACCGGTCTGGCGGCGGCACACCACCACCATCATGGCGTCGCCTGCGGCACCCATGGCGCGCACGGGCATGCGGCCCATCATGCGGCACCCAGTGCAGACCTGACCGCGTTCTGGGGCGCGATGGGGTGTTCGTGCTTCGCGTTCTGACCCTGGCACTGCTGGCCGCGCCGTCGCTGGCGCAGGCCTGTGATGGGGGAGGCTGCAGCGAGATCGGCGATGGCCGTGTGCAGTGGGATGCCTCGCTGCGCGTGCGCGGCATGTACTACGACCCGACCCGCTTCGGCGTTGCCGCAGGTGAGGACGGCTACGGTCTGCTGCGTGCGCTGGCTTCGGCCACCTACGCCCGCAACGACTGGCAGGCGAAACTGCAGCTGGGCATGCATGCCGAGCAGGGCAGGGCGGGTGGTCCGGGCCGCACCGATCGCAGTGCGCTCGACGTGCAGCAGGCGTACTGGCGCTGGGCCGGCGATGCCATGCACGTGCAGCTGGGCCGGCAGGAGGCTGGCTACGGCAGCTCGCGGCTGCTGTCGGTGCGCGACGGACCGAACATCCGCCTGGCGTTCGACGGTGCCCGGGTGGGCTGGAAGGGCCGGCGGGGCACGTTGGATCTGATGGCACTGCGGCCGATCGAGAATCGTCCTGGCGCGATGGATGACCGGGGCGAGCATGGCGCGCATCTGATCGGCGCCTATGCGACCACCGCCCGCGGTGTTGGTTCCGGGCAGTGGGATCTGTACCTGATGGACTACCGTCGCGACGGTGGCCGGTTCGCGGCGGGCACCGGCATCGAACGGCGGCAGACCCTGGGTGCACGCTGGTTCGGCCAGGCCGGTGCGCTGGACTGGAACGCCGAGCTGGTGGTGCAGGGCGGTCAGCTGCGTACCGCCACCGATACACTGGACATCCGCGCATGGACGCTGGCCAGCGATACCGGTTGGCGTTGGAACGACCTGCCGCTGCAACCCAGGCTGGGACTGAAGGCCGATATCGCCAGCGGTGATGGCAACCTGCGCGATGGCCGGCTGGGCACGTTCAACGCGCTGTTTCCCAAGTCGGCGTACTTCAGCGAGGCCAGCCTGCTGGCGCCGGCCAACCTGATGGACCTGCAGCCGACGCTGGGGCTGCGCCTGCATGACACGGTGAGCACCGAACTGGGCGTACAGCTGGCGTGGAAGCAGCAGCGTGCCGATGCGGTGTACACCACGCCGGCGCCGCTGGTGGCGTTGCCCGGCAGCGCCGGTGGCGCCCGCCGCATCGGCACCCAATACAAATCCGAAACCCGCTGGCAGGTCAGTGACCGCTGGCAATGGCAGTTGCAGTTGGCCTGGGTCGATGCAGGTCCTGCGCTGAAGCAGGCCGGCGGCCAGGACACCTTGTTCGCCTCAATCGTAGGAGCATGGCAATGGTGAACGCGTCCGCGTCACAACACCCCCCGCAGGCTGCTGGTGCCTGGTCACCGCTGAAGATCCGGATGTTCCGGTCGATCTGGCTGGCCATCCTGGCCAGCAACATCGGCACCTGGGTCAACGATGTCGCCGCGGCCTGGGTGATGGCCGAGCGCACCGGTTCGCCGCTGATGGTGGCGCTGGTACAGGCGGCCACCACGGTGCCGATCGTGCTGCTGGCCCTGGCCGCCGGTACCTTGGCCGACATCGTCGATCGGCGGAAGTACCTGCTGTTCACCCAGGGCTGGATGCTGCTGGTGGCGGCGGTGATGGCTGCATTGACGGCGATGGACCTGCTGACCCCGCAGCTGCTGGTGCTGTTGACCTTCTGCATGGGCTGTGGCGCGGCGATGGCGATGCCCGCACAGGCGGCGATCGTTTCCGAACTGGTGCCGCAGCCGATGCTGGCCTCGGCCGTTGCGCTGAACTCGATCGGCATCAACATCGCCCGTTCGATCGGCCCCGCCATCGGTGGCGTGATCGTGGCGCAGATGGGAGCGGTGTGGGCATTCGGCTTCAATGCCATCACCTTTGCGGCAATGCTGGTGGTGGTGTGGGGCTGGAAGCGTGACCCGAAGGCGTCCAGCCTGCCGCCGGAGGGCTTCGGTGCCGGCCTGAAAGCCGGGCTGCGTTACGCCAGTCGTGCCGGACGCCTGCAGGCGGTGCTGATCAAATCAGCAGGGTTCTTCTTCTTTGCCGCGGCGATGAACGCGATGCTGCCGGTGGTGGTGCGTGGGCAGATGCACGGTGGGGCGGGGCAGTACGGTGTGTTGCTGGGCTGCATCGGTATCGGTGCGGTGAGCGGGGCGTTCCTGCTGCCGAAGCTGCGCGCCAGGCTCGACCGCGATCTGCTGGTGCTGCTGGCCACGCTGTCACTGGCGGCAAGCCTGGTCGGCCTTGCGTTGACGCGCAGCTGGTACGTGCTGCCCCTGGTGATGCTGGTCAATGGCTTTGCGTGGATCACCGTATTGTCTTCGCTGCAGATCGCCGCGCAGATCGCGGTGCCGGCCTGGGTGCGGGCACGCGCGCTGGCGTTGTACATCATGGTGTTCTCGGCCGGCATGGCCGCAGGCGGCTTGAGCTGGGGCGCACTTGCGCAGCGCACCTCGCCGGAGCTGGCCCTGCTGCTGGCGGCCGCCGGCGCGGTGATCGGCGGGTTGCTGGTGTGGCGCGTGCGCATTGCCGGGGCCGAAGATCTGGACCTGAGCCCGGCCGGGCACTGGCCAGCACCGGAACTGTCGGTACCGGTTTCCAACGACCGCGGCCCGGTGCTGGTGACCGTCGAATACCGTATCGATGCCGCCGACCGTGCCGCATTCCATGCGCGGATGCGCACGCTCGGAGCGATCCGGCGACGCGACGGCGCCGTGGTCTGGGGCGTGGTGGAAGACGTGGCCAGCCCAGGCATCCACCTGGAGTATTTCGTGGCCGCGTCCTGGCTGGAGCATCTGCGCCAGCACGAGCGCATCACCTCCGACGACAAGGCGGTGCAGGAAGAGCTGCGGGCGTTGCATCGGGGTGAACGTTCGCCGGTGGTGCGCCATTTCGTAGGCGGCCACGACCCGTTGCCGGGCGCCGTGCCACACCACCACAGCGATATCTGACAGGTAGCGCCGGGCCCATACCCGCCCTGAAGAGCGGGGCGCCCCGCAGTGCACCGGCAAAAACCCACCCACCCACGCGCGCGGCCACCGCCCCCCCCCCACCCAACCAATCAAGATCAAACCACAACACTC
>NZ_JBRRDR010000074.1:0-11871 GCF_056759755.1 Stenotrophomonas sp. STEN046 | reverse complement strand
CCGAGCGGCGCGGGCGGCTGTTGCTGCTGGTTCTCTGCGCGTTGTCGACTACTCAGTTCTACACCCTGGTCGCACGCGAGCATCTGCAGAAGCTGCACGCCCGCCACCATCCCCGGGGCTGATCCGTCCGCCGGGGGCGGGCCATGCGGGGTGTGCGCGGCATCGCGAACCGCTCAGGGTGGCTGTGTCAGAATCCGGGATCTTCTTCTGCTGCGGACTGCTTCATGCGCCGATTTGCCCTTGCCGCCGTGTTCGGCGCGCTCAGCCTGACTGCCTGCGCCCAGCCGGCCCCGCCCGCCGCGAATGCCGCCCCCGCCGCAGTCGCCAAGGCTGCGCCAGCGGCCAACGGCGCGGCCGACCAGGCCGTGCGCAAGGCGCTCACCGAGCTCAACCCCGGCTTCCAGGTCGATTACATCGGTGCTGCGCCGTTCCCCGGCTTCCGTGAGGTCGTGGTTTCCGGCCAGCTGCTGTACGTGTCCGACGATGGCCGCTACCTGTTCCAGTCGCAGCCCTACGACACCCGCGCCAAGGGTCCGGCCAACAGCGAAGGCCTGCTGGGCTACCGCCGCGATCTGCTGGCCAAGGCCAACCATGGCGACCGCATCGTGTTTGCTGCGCCCAACGCCAAGTACACCATCAGCGTGTTCACCGATATCGAGTGTGGCTACTGCCGCAAGCTGCACCAGGACATCGCCGAGCTCAACCGCAACGGCATTACCGTGGAGTACCTGGCGTTCCCGCGCATGGGCCTGGGCAGCAAGGACTACACCGACATGATCTCGGTCTGGTGTGCGGCAGACCGCCGCCAGGCGCTGACCAGTGCAAAGCGCGGTGGCACGGTGGCCGCGAAGAACTGCACCAACCCGGTGGCGATGCAGTACGCGCTGGGCCAGCAGCTGGGCGTGAACGGTACGCCGGCGATCTTCGCCCCCGATGGCACCCAGCTGGGCGGCTACCTGCCGCCGGCGCAGTTGCGTGCCGCGCTGGAGAAGCTGTCGGCCAAGCGCTGATCAGAACACCGCCGGGGGGGGGGGGGGGGGGCGGGGGGGGGGGGGGGGGGGGGGGGCGCGCGCCCAGGCCGGGGGCGCAGGCGGGGGCGCCACCACGGCCGGGGGGGGCCGCCCCGGGGGGGGGGGGGGGGGGGGGGGCGGGCGCGGGGGGCCCCGGCCGCCCCCCCGCCCCTCCCCCCCCCCCCGGCGCGGCCGGGCCCCGCCCGGGGTGGGTGGGGGGGCCGCGGGGCCCCCCCCCCCGGCGGATGCATCATGCGAGCGAAGCCGGAGGTGCGTGTCGCACCCCCGGCGTTTTGCTTACTGCAGACCGTCACTGACCGCCTTGGTCAGCGTGCCCTGCGCATCGTCGCCGCTGAACTCCCAGACGAACGCGCCGCCCAGTCCCTGGGTTTTCACATAGCCCATCTTGCGGGTGATGTTGGCCGGGGTGTCAAAACTCCACAACGTGCTGCCGTTGTAGATCCAGGTGGCACCGGCGGTGTTGTCGGTGTAGCCCTGCCATGCCAGGTTCTTCAGCACCTTCCAGTCTTCGATGCCCGCCTCGTAGGTACCCGGTGCAGCACCGGTGGCGGTCTGGTACAGGCCGTTGTTGGCATTGGCCACGCCGGTCCAGCCGCGCCCGTAGTAGCCGATGCCCAGGTTGAGCTTGGCGGCGGGAACCCCACGGCTGATGAACGCTTCGATGGCGTCGTTGCTGTTGTACAGCTTCTGGTCGCCGGTCGAAGGATCATTGGGTGAATCGAACAGCGCCGACTGGTGATTGGTCTTCGCATCCCACGCGCCGTGGAAGTCGTAGGTCATCACGTTGATGTAGTCCAGGTACGGGTGGTAGGCGGCAGGGTCGGTGACGCGGATCTTGTCGATGCCCGCACCCACCGCCACCGTCAGCAGCAGGCCCGGACGCACCGCATCGAGCTGGCGACGGAACTCGGCCATCAGCGCGGTGAAGTTGGCGTTGTCTTCCGGCTTGCCACATTCGATGCCACACGCCACCGGGTATTCCCAGTCGATGTCGATGCCATCGAACACGCCCAGCGCCGCACCCACGCCACCGGCGCCGTCGGTTACCGGCAGGTTGCCCTTGATGTAGGCGTCGATGCACGAGGCCACGAAGGCCTGGCGGTTTTCCGGGCGCGCCGCGCTGGAGAAGCCGCGCGACCAGGTCCAGCCACCCAGCGAGATCAGCACCTTCAACCCCGGGTGCTTGGCCTTGAGCTGCTTGAGCTGGTTCCAGTTGCCGCGCAGCGGCTGGTCCCAGGTATCGGCGCTGCCGCTCACGCTCTCGCCGGCACCGAAGGCCTTGCTGTAGTCGGCAAATGCATCGCCGCCGGCACCGGTGTTCGGATCGGACGCCTGGGTGATGCCCACCTCGCAGCGGTTGTTGCGCACGTTGCCGAAGGCGTAGTTGATGTGGGTCAGGCGTGCAGCCGAACCGCTGCTGTCGATGTTCTTCACCCGGTAGTTGCGGCCGTAGATGCCCCACTGGGTGAAGTAGCCGATGACCCGCTTGCCGGTGGTGCCGCCATCGCCGGCCAGGGTGCTGGCGGTCACTGCGGTGCCCTGCGCCGATGCATTGCCGGCGTTGTCGCGTGCACGGACACGGTAGCTGTAGCTGGTCGATGCAGTCAGCCCGCCATCGACATAGCTGGCGCTGGACGGCGAGCCGACCAGGCTGCCGTTGCGGTACACGTCATAGCCGGCCAGGCCGCTGCCGCCGGTGTTGTCGGTGGAGGGGCTCCAGCTCAGCGCGATGCTGTTGGCCGTGCGGGTGCCCACGGCCAGCCCGCCCGGCACGCTGGGCGCGGTGGTGTCGCCGCTGGCCGCGTTGACGGTGATGCTGATGGTCGCGGTGCTGGCGGTGGCGTTGTTGTTGTCGGTGGCCACCGCACGCAGCGTGTGGCTGCCGGCGCTGGCATTGGCCCAGCTGGCACTGTACGGCGCACTGGTGTCGATGCCGATCGAGCTGCCATCGCGGAAGAATTCGACCTTGCTGACGCTGCCATCGGGATCACTGGCGTTGGCGGTCACGTTGACCGTGCTGCCGGCACTGAAGGTGGCGCCGTTGGCCGGTGAGGTGAGGCTGACCACGGGAGGCTGGTTGCTGCCGCCGCCATCGCAGGCGCCAAGGTTGGTGTAGTAGGGCGCGCCCGCCGGGTGATCGGGCGGTGCGTTCCAGATGTCCTGGTTGGCCCGGTAGAGGACGCCTCCCTTCTGCAGGGTATCGCCGGCACGGTAGATCTTGGCCTGGTCCCATTGGGCGACGCCGGCACAGCTGGCCGCCTGCGCCACGCCGGGCAGGGCAACCGCCCCGGCAAGGGCCAGCAGCCAGGCCAGGCGGCGTGGGCGACAGCGGTGGAGGGAACGTTCGGCACTGCGGACATCGGCACTCAGCACAAGCGGGTCGTACATGGTGTGTCTCCGATCGATCGGTTGGCGCGCGGGCCCCGATGGCGCCGCACGTAACGCAGGTCCGGACATCGCCCGGGAAGGCGACGGAGGGGGACGGACGGAGGTACCTGGGAGGCCGGGGAGAGAGTCCGGCGCCAGGTGGGGACAACGTTGTCATCAATTGCGTGCTCAATCCGTGAGCAAGCGCATGGTTCGGGAATTCCGGCGAAGGGCGGCGCTACGCGCGGTCGGTGGCCATCGGCGGAGCCCCTCGTGGCTGGGGCTTTCCGCCAAAAGCAGTTTGCTGGGGGTGGGCCGGGCGGGGGGGCTGCGCAGGGGACGCTGCAAGTACATCCATGTAAGCTCGATCGCCGCATCCATGCGGCTCACGCCCCTGCGCAGCCCCACCCGCCCGGCCTCTGACAGATTCCGGCGGTTCCGCCCGCCACGGAAAGAAAAAGGAAGAGCAAGAGCAAAAAGCAAAACCAAAAACAAAGGCAGCATTCCCAGTGGCTCCGGGATCTGACCCAGATTTATTTCGACATCTGACAGATGCGTCGACCAAGGTCGACACCTACCAGGAGCCGCCGGTACCAACAGCGGCGGGAAACTGTCGGGGGTGGGGCGGTGTGGGCTGGCAGGACCGTTGGCGCCATGGATGGCGCCATCGAGCCCCCAGGGATGGGTTTACGGCGTGTCCTGCCAGCCCACACCGCCCCGCCCAATCCGCAGAAACCCGGGGCCGCTTTGGCTTTAGGCTTTGGCTTTAGGCTTTGGCCCTGGCCTCTGCGGGTGCAGGGTGCAGGGTGCAACCCTGCCGAACACCCCGCTACGCTCGCCAAGCATCGCCCGGCGCCACCCGTAATGAAAAAGCCGCCTTTCGGCGGCTTCTTCATTACTTCAGCTTGATCTCGCGCAGGCGTTCCTCAAGGAACCCATGGGCGGTGATCGGCTCCGGGTAGCGGCTCGGGTTGTCCGCGGTGATGCACGAAGGCAGCACGTCGATCAGGAAATCCGGGTTCGGGTGCAGGAAGAACGGCACCGAATAACGCGGCTGGCGGGCCAGCTCGCCCGGAGGATTGACCACGCGATGGATCGTGGACGGGTACACATGGTTGGTCAGGCGCTGCAGCATGTCGCCGATGTTGACCACGATGGTGTCCGCGTCGGAGGTGAACGGCACCCAGTCACCTTCATGCGACTGCACTTCCAGGCCGGCCGCGCTGGCGCCCACCAGCAGAGTGATGAAATTGATGTCGCCATGCGCACCGGCACGCACATTCGGGATGTCGTCGGTGGTGATCGGCGGGTAATGGATCGGGCGCAGGATCGAATTGCCGAAATTGGTCTTGTCGGCGAAGAAGTTCTCCGGCAGGCCGATGTGCAGGGCCAGCGCCGAAAGCACGCGCGAACCAAGGTTGTCCAGCGCCTGGTACAGGCCGTAGCCACGCTCACGGAACCCCTCGACTTCGGACGGCCACAGGTTCGGCGCCATCACGTCCCGGTACTTGGAATCGTCGGCAATCTCGCGGCCGATGTGCCAGAACTCCTTCAGGTCGAAGTGCTTGGAGCCCTTGGCGGTTTCAACGCCGAACGGCGTATAGCCGCGCGCGCCGCCACTGCCGGCGACGTGGTACTTGCGCTTGGTCTCATCGGGCAGTGCGAAGAAGGCTTTGAAGATGTCGTAGGCCGCGTCGATATCGGCCTGCGGAATACCGTGGTTGCGGATGCCCGCGAATCCCCATTGGCGGTAAGCCGCGCCCAGTTCAGCCACGAAGGCGTCGCGGTCGCTGTCGAAACGGGTGATATCGAGGGTGGGGATCTGGCTCACTGCGGTTCCTGGCTTGTCGTTGGGTCAGTGGGGGCGAGCAGACGCAGCAGGCCCACCTGAACATTGTGACAGATCGACCGGAGGTCGACACCGGTACATTGAAACAAACCGATACAATGCGCGACCCCGCGCGCGGATCCCCCTGGGCCCTGTAGCGCCGGCAATGCCCTCCCCTGCACCAACCGACCCTGCCGACCGCCCATGGACGCCGCCTCGTTCGACGCCGCCACTGCTGTTTCCGCACCCGACCGACTCTGGCGCCGGTTGGCCTGGTGGTCGCTGTTCATTGCCGCAAACGCGGTGCTGGCCGCGGTGATCGCGCTGGGCAACGTGCCGCTGCGCGACAATCCCGGTGGCGCACTTGGCCTGGCCTATCTTGCCGTTGCCCTGCCCGGCCACCTGCTGGCGTTCGGCGCACTGGCTGGCCTGCTGCCGCTGGCCGTCGGCCTGTGGCCGCGCAGCGCGCGGGCGCTGAGCGTGTCGGCGGTGATCTGCCAGGGGCTGTGGCTGTGCCTGCTGCTGGTCGATGCCAAGGTATTTGCGCTGTACCGCTTCCACCTCAATGCCATGGTCGCCAACATGGTGTTCGGCGGGGCACTGCAGGACCAGGTGAGCCTGTCGTGGAAGACCTGGCTGCAGGCGGTTGCCATGGTGGCGGCGATCTTCACTGCACAGGGCTTGCTGGCCTGGGCGTGCTGGAAGCTGCTGCCCGTCACTCCACAGCGGCGTCGGGTGCTGCAGGCCTGGGCTGTTGTTGCCCTGCTGATGGGCGGCGGCCAGGTTGCCACCGCCTACTACGATGCGCGTGGCGAGCGCGCGGTGATCAGCCAGTGGAACTACCTGCCCTGGGCGCAGCCGATCACCGCCAAGAGCGCGATGCGCCGCTTCGGTGTGGTCAGCCAGCACCAGGTCGGACTGCCCGACCCACGCCACGCCCAGCTGAACTACCCGCTGCAGCCGCTGCGCTGCCAGAGCCACAAGCGACCGAACGTGCTGATGGTGGTGCTGGAATCGTTGCGCCATGACGCGCTGACACCGCGGTTCATGCCCAACGCATCGGCGCTGGCGCAGACCTCGCGGGTCTACAACCACCACTTCAGCACCGGCAATGCCACCCGTTATGGCCTGTTCGGGCTGTTGTACGGCCTGCCGGGCGGCTACTGGCCGAGCATGCTGGACGAACAGCGCGGGTCGCAGTTGTTCAAGGTGCTGGGACAGCAGGGCTATGACCTGCACCTGTACGGCAGCGCGCCGCTGTACAGCCCGGAGTTCGACCGCACCGCATTCGCCGATGTCCGCGACCAGTTGCACCAGGGTCCGCCGGAACTGAAATCCGACGGCCGCGATGGCGCCATCGTGGCAGCACTGCAGAAGGACATCCGCACCAGCCAGGCCGCGCAGCGCCCCTGGTTCGGCTTCGTGTTCCTGGATTCAACCCATGCGCCGTACCACATGCCCGCCGGCTATCCGCCGCTGGCCACGCCGATGGCCGGCGAGATCGACTTCCTGAAGTTCGGCCCCGACCACGACCCGACCCCGGAGTTGAATCGTTACCACACCGCGGTGCACTACGCCGACAGCCTGCTTGGATCGCTGCTGGACGACCTGCGCGCGCAGGGCCTGGAGCAGGACACGATCGTGCTGGTGACCGGTGACCATGCCGAGGAATTCAACGACCTCAAGCTCAACTACTGGGGCCACAACGGCAATTTCTCCAACTACCAGTTGCAGGTGCCGTTCGTACTGCACTGGCCTGGCCAGCCCAGCGGCCACGACGCGCGTGTCAGCTCGCACGAAGACTGGGTGCCTACGTTGATGCGCCATGGCCTGGGCTGCGAGAACGAACTGACCGATTACAGCACCGGCCATGACCTGCTCGCGGCGCCGTCGGCAACACGCGCACTGGTGGTGGAGAGCTGGTCGCAGCGCGCGGTCCGCAACGGCGAGGCGATCTATGTCTTCGACAAGTTCGGCAATGCCACCGCGCTCGATGCGCGCTATCAGCCCCTGCCACAACAGACGCCTGACGCCGCCAGCATCCGCGCGGCATGGGAAGCGTTGACGCGCTTCCGCAACCGATGAATTCAAGGACCGATTCCCGCATGAACCGTCCACTGCGCATCCTGCATACCGAAGCCGCCAAAGGCATGGGTGGGCAGGAGATCTATATTCTCCGCCACATGCAGGTGATGCGTGCACGCGGCCATGATGTCTCGCTGCTGTGCCAGCCCGACGCACGCCTGGGCGAGCTCGCACGCGGCGACGGCTTTACCGTGCACACCCTGCGCATGGGCGGGCTGGGCCGCCTGCTGCGCGGCATCTGGTCGGTTTCGCGACTGGTTCGCCGGGAGCGCTATGACGTGGTCAATACCACCAGCCGGCGCGACGCGCTGATCGCTGCGGCCGGTGCCCGACTGGGCGGCACGCCACTGGTGGTGCGCTCACGCCACCTGATGAGCCCGGTCAATTCGCTGCTGACCTACACCGGCCTGCCGCACCGGGTGATCACGGTGAGCAGCTTCGTCAAGCAACTGCTGGCCGACCGCGGCATACCCGCCGACAACATCGGCATCGTGCCGCCCATCGCGGTGCCGCCACGCTGGACCGACATGCACAAAGACGATCCCTGGCAGTGCCTGCAGGAAGCGCGCGCGCAGGTGCGTGCGGAACTTGGCTTTGGCGCGCAGGACGTCGTGGTCGGCTGCGTTGCGGTGCTGCGTGAGCCGAAGGGACACATCGACCTGCTGCAGGCGATGGTGCCACTGTGCAAGAGCAATCCGAACCTGCACCTGGCGGTGGTTGGCGATGGCAAGGCGGTGATGGAACGCATGCTGGCGCTGCGCGCCGAACATGGCCTGGAACAGCAGGTCCACCTGCTGGGCTATCGCGATGATGCCTGCCGCCTGATGGCGGGCTTTGACATCTTTGCCCTCGCCTCGCACAAGGAAGCGGCCGGTACGGTGTTCCTGGAAGCGGCGTTCGTCGGCGTGCCGATCGTGGCCACGCGGGTGGGAGGCGTGCCGGAAATGGTGGTGGACGGCAGCAATGCCATCCTCACCCGCCTGGGTGACAATGCAGCCTTGACCGGCGCGTTGCGCCTGCTGGCCGACGACCCGCAACGCCGGCAGTCGATGGGCCGGGCGGGCTGGGACTGGATGCGCAGCGCGCGGCGCTTCAGCCCCACCGGGCATGGCGAGACCACCGAACACTACTACCACCTGTGGCTGAAGGAGCTGGGACATGGCTGATGCCCGAACCGTACCGGTGCTGATGCACCATCACGTCAGTCCATCGCCGGGCATGATCACCGTGTCGCCGGAGAATTTCGAGAGCCAGATCGCCTGGCTTGCACGCGATGGCTGGACCTCGCTGACGCTGGACCGGTACGCCGGCTTCCTGGCGGGCACGCCGGTGCCACGCAAATCCATCGTGATCACCTTTGATGACGGCTATCTGGACAACTGGGTGTATGCCCACCCGATCCTGCAGAAATACGGCATGCACGCGGTGGTTTTCGTGGTGACCGGCTGGATGGGCGAAGGCCCGGCGCGGCCACACGCCGGCATTGAAGGGGCAACGCTGCCGGGCACACCGGACCACCGCGGCTGCGAAGCGGCGATCTACGAACAGAACCGCAGCGATGATGTGATGATGCGCTGGAGTGAAGCTCGCGCGGCCATCGACGCGGGAACCTTCGAAGTGCATTGCCATACCCATACCCACACCCGCTGGCTGCGACGCCAGGACCTGGACCGCGCGCAGCGTCGTGCCGGTATCGACCAGGACCTGGCCACGTCCCGCCAGGTCCTGCAGGAAAAGCTCGGCGAAGTCTCCGACACGTTGTGCTGGCCCTACGGCGACTTCGACCAGGACCACATCGAAGTGGCCCGCGAGCACGGCTTCCGCTACCTGCACACCACCCATCCGTTCGGGCGCAACGTGATCGGCGGCGACCCCGAGCGCATCTATCGCTTTGCGATCCGCAACCGCCCCGCCAGCTGGCTGCGCAAGCGCATCATGCAGAGCTACAACCCGCTGATCGCGCCAATCTTCAACGGCTTCAAGGCCCGCCAGAAGAAGATGGTGCCCGGGCCGTAAGCCCGCCCTGCAGCGCGCGCAAAAAAATGCCCCGGCTTGCCGGGGCATCTGCATTCACAGGATCGCGGCTCGTTCTCAGGCCGCAGCCGCGGCCTTCACCGCGGCGGACAATCGATCCAGCGTGGCCTGCATCAAGGTCGCGTCATCGGCCTCGACGGTGACCCGAACCACCGGTTCGGTACCGGAAGGACGCAGGAACGCGCGACCACGGCCGGACACCGCCTGCTGCGCCTCGGCAAGTGCAGCCTGCACGCTGTCGGCCTGCACGGTGGCCTTGGCCGAAACATCACCCAGACGCACGTTGACCGTCTTCTGCGGCACCTTCGACAACGGCTGCAGCGCTTCGCGCAGGCTGTTTCCATGCTGCTTCAACGCCACCAGCACCTGCAGCGCACTGACAATGCCATCACCGGTGGTTGCCCGGTCCAGGCACAGCAGGTGGCCAGATGCTTCGCCACCGAGCACACCACCGCCTTCGACCAGCGCCTGGTGCACGTAACGGTCACCGACGTTGCTGCGCTGGAACGGAATCTGCAGTTCGCCCAGGGCTTTTTCCAGGCCGAAGTTGCTCATCAGCGTGCCGACCACCGGGCCGCGCAGGCGGCCTTCGGCCTGCCATGCGCGTGCCAGGATGTACACAAGGTCATCGCCATCGACCGGGTTGCCACGGTCATCGGCCATCAGCACACGGTCGCCGTCGCCATCGAAGGCAATGCCGAGGTCGGCACGCGTCTCACGCACCTTGGCGGCAAGGTTGTCGATATGGGTCGAGCCCACACCATCGTTGATGTTGACGCCGTTGGGCTCGGCACCGATTCCGATGACCTCCGCGCCCAGTTCGCGGAACAGCAGCGGTGCGATCTGGTAGGTGGCACCGTGCGCACAGTCGAGCACCAGGCGGACGCCGCGCAGGTCGAACGCGCGCGGCACGCTGGACTTGCAGAACTCGATGTAGCGACCGACCGCTTCGCGCGCACGCGACGCCTTGCCGAGCTTTTCCGAAACGGCGGTAGTGAACGGCACATCGAGCGCGGCTTCGAGCGCCAGCTCGGTGGCATCGTCAAGCTTCTCGCCCTGGGCGGAGAAGAACTTGATGCCGTTGTCGTAATGCGGATTGTGCGAGGCGCTGATGACGATGCCCGCATCCACACCGAGGGTGCGGGTGAGGAACGCAACGGCCGGCGTCGGCATCGGGCCCAGCAGCTGAACATCGGCGCCGGCGGCGACCAGCCCGGCCTCCAGCGCGGCTTCGAACATGTAGCCTGAGATGCGGGTGTCCTTGCCGATCACCACGATCGGGCGACGGCCATCCTGGCCGCGCTGGGCGACCAGCACGCGCCCCAGGGCGTTGCCCAGGCGCAGCACGAAATCGGCCGAGATCACCCCCTGGCCGACCCGACCGCGGATGCCATCGGTGCCGAAGTACCTGCGCGCACCCATCAAGCCGGCTCCGGTGCCGGTTCGCGGCGCAGCATCGCCAGCAGTTCGGACAGACGGTCACGCAGCTCGCGGCGATCACAGATCTGGTCGATGGCACCGTGTTCGAGCAGGAATTCCGAACGCTGGAACCCTTCGGGCAGCTTCTCGCGCACGGTCTGCTCGATCACGCGCGGGCCGGCGAAGCCGATCAGTGCCTGCGGCTCGGCGATGTTGATGTCGCCCAGCATCGCAAACGAGGCCGACACGCCACCGGTGGTCGGGTGGGTCAGCACCGAAATGTAGGGCTGCCCGGCTTCACGCAGCTTGCCCAGCGCGGCCGAGGTCTTGGCCATCTGCATCAGCGAGAACAGGCCTTCCTGCATGCGCGCGCCGCCGCTGGCGGAGAAACAGACATAAGGGGCGCCGATCTCGGCAGCGGCTTCGGCCGCCAGCGCGAAACGCTCGCCGACCACCGAGCCCATCGACCCACCCATGAAGGCGAAGTCGAAGGAGGACGCAACCAGCGGACGGCCCTTGAGCAGGCCGCGCATGGCGATCAGCGCGTCGTACTCTCCGGTGTTCTTCTGCGCGATCTTGATCCGCTCGCCGTACTTCTTCTGGTCCTTGAACTTGAGCAGATCCGTCGGCCCCAGGCGTGCGCCGATCTCGGTGGTGCTGTCGGCGTCGAACAGTGCCGCCAGACGCGCGCGCGCACGGATGGCCATGTGGTGGCCGCACTTCGGGCAGACCTCCAGGTTTGCTTCCAGCTCCGGACGGTACAGCGCGCTACCGCAGCTGCTGCACTTTTCCCACAGGCCTTCGGGGACGCTGCGCTTCTTGCTGGGGGTGTTGTCGGTGCGGATGCCAGACGGCATCAACTTGCTGAGCCAACTCATGCGGGAGGACACTTCCGTTCAGGGCGGCCCGCAGGCCGCAAAGGCGGACAGTCTAGCTCCGCTTTCCCCGCCCGTGCACCCCTTACCCGCCACGGAGCTGCTGGAAAAAACCATGCTGGGACGTACGTTTAGCGCGGCAACGCCGCGCGGGTAGCGGCCGGCCGCGGGGCCGCGGCGCCCGGGCGCGCCCCCCCCAGCCCCCGGGGGGCGGGGGCCGCGCGCGGGCGCC
>NZ_JBRRDR010000073.1:0-12775 GCF_056759755.1 Stenotrophomonas sp. STEN046 | reverse complement strand
GGGCAAGGTGGCTCTGGTCGCGGTGATGCGCAAGATGCTGGTGATCCTCAACGCCCGCAAAAGGGATGCGGAGGCCCAGATGGCCTCCGCATGACAAGACAGTTGCTACAGAAAGCAATCAACGGCCCGGTTGGGCCGCTTTTGCTTCTGATCTTCTTTTTCTTTTCCGTGGGTGGACGCAGCCGGGAATTCTCAGGGGTCGGACGGGATGGGTTCGCGGGACCGTTGGCGCCATGGATGGCGCCATCGAGCCTCCAGGGACGGGTTTACGGCGTGTCCCGCGAATCCATCCCGTCCGGCCCAGCTCGGATATAGGCAGTCGAGCAAGCGCGACGCTGCGCGGGCGACCACCCACGAGGGGCTGCGCCGTTGGCTGGAAACCCTCTCCGTTAGGAGGTCGTTAAAGATATGTAAGCATTCTGCTGCGATCCCGCAGTCATCTGCATGCAACCGATCATCATTAGTCTTCGTGACGTTCCAGTCAGCTTGGTCGCGGTAAGCTCTACCCCGATGAGCTCGCAAGTACCGCTCATCGTGTGCAGTACGCAGTAGCAATTTGGAGGAAGACATCACATGGCAATCGTTCTTTATGTCGGTGGTAGCAAGGATGGCGAGAAGGGCGTGGTGCCCTACGGCTTCAGCAAATCCCGCGCCGACACCGCGCTGGGGCCGGAGTTCTACACGGAGCGGTTCATGGAACTGCAGGGTGTCGGCAAGGTCCGGTTGATGGCGCTGGAGAGCCTGCGTGACGACATCGTCATGCAGCGTGCGGCCCGCCACTACCGCTGACCTTGGCAGTACGCGGCAGGGCGCGCTCCACCATCGCGCGCCCGCGCCGGCATCCCAGCCCCGGGCCAGTCCGAGCCCCTTGCCAGGATGCCGGCGTCCAATCCGGTACCTGCCCGCTGAACCGCCCCCTGTCAACGCCTTGTCCCTGGCCGCCGCCCGTTGCAAGAATGGGTCTTTCCCGTAATGCGGCCTCGACCGGAAACAATGCACGACGCCAAGCACGCCCAGCGCCAGCTCGCCCAGCAGATCGCCCAGACCATTGCCGATGAGATCGGCGCCCAGTCCTCCCAGGTCAGCGCCGCTGTCGGCCTGCTCGATGAAGGTGCGAGCGTTCCGTTCATTGCCCGCTACCGCAAGGAAGTCACCGGCGGCCTGGACGATACCCAGTTGCGCAACCTGGAAACCCGGCTGACCTACCTGCGCGAACTGGAAGATCGCCGTGCGGCTGTCCTGGCCAGCATTGGCGAACAGGGCAAACTCAGTGACGACCTGCGCAACGAGATCCTGGCCGCCGACACCAAGAGCCGGCTGGAAGATCTCTATCTGCCCTACAAACCCAAGCGCCGCACGCGCGCGCAGATCGCCCGTGAAGCGGGGCTGGAGCCGCTGGCTGATGGCCTGCTCGGCGACCCCACGCGTGATCCGCAGGTGTTTGCCGCCGGATTCGTTGACGCCGACAAGGGCGTGGCCGACACCAAGGCGGCTCTGGAAGGCGCCCGCGCCATCCTCATGGAGCGCTGGGGCGAGGACGCTGCGCTGGTCGGTGAGCTGCGTGCCTGGTTGAGCGATAACGGTGTGATCCGCGCCCGCGTCGCCGAGGGCAAGGAAACCGAGGGCGCCAAGTACCGCGACTATTTCGAACACGCCGAAGCGTTGGCGAAAATTCCCTCGCACCGCCTGCTTGCGCTGTTCCGGGCGCGTCGCGAAGAGATCCTGTTCCTGGAGCTGGATCCGGGCAAGGATGCCGAAGCTGGCCATCAATATGCCGAAGGACGCGTGGCCCACAACGCGGGCATCCGCGACGCAGGGCGCGCAGGTGATCGCTGGCTGCTGGATGCCTGTCGCCTGACCTGGCGCGCCAAGCTGCACATGCATCTGCTGCTGGACCTGTTCAACCAGGCTCGCGAGAAGGCAGAGGCCGAGGCCATCGCGGTGTTCGGTGACAACCTGAAGGACCTGCTGCTGGCGGCGCCGGCGGGCCCGAAGAGTGTGCTGGGCCTGGACCCGGGCATCCGCACCGGCTGCAAGATCGCCGTGGTCGACGCCACCGGCAAGCTGGTGGCCACCGACACCATCTACCCGCACGAGCCCCGCCGCCAGTGGGAGCAGTCGCTGCAGACAATCAAGCAGCTTTGCGTGAAGCACAACGTGCAGCTGATTGCGATCGGCAACGGCACCGCCAGCCGCGAGACCGACAAGCTGGCCGGCGAGGCCATCAAGGCCCTGGGCGACAGCGCGCCGCAGAAGATCGTGGTCAGCGAGGCCGGTGCCTCGGTGTATTCGGCCTCGGAAACGGCAGCCCGGGAGTTCCCGGATCTGGATGTGTCGATCCGTGGTGCGGTGTCGATCGCACGTCGCCTGCAGGATCCGCTGGCCGAGCTTGTCAAGATCGAGCCGAAGGCCATCGGCGTCGGCCAGTACCAGCACGACGTGGACCAGTACCGCCTGGCGCGCGCGCTGGATGCGCGGGTCGAGGATTGCGTGAATGCCGTCGGCGTGTACGTCAATACTGCTTCGGCCGCACTGTTGTCGCGCGTGTCGGGGCTGTCCTCGACCGTTGCGGAGAACATCGTGCGCCACCGCGACGACAACGGTCCGTTCAAGCGGCGCAAGGATCTGCTGAAAGTCTCGCGACTGGGCGAAAAGACGTTCGAACAGTGCGCCGGCTTCCTGCGCATCGCCGATGGCGATGAGCCGCTGGATGCCTCGTCGGTACACCCCGAGGCGTATCCGGTGGTCGAGCGCATCGTCGCCAGTACCGCGCGCCCCATCAAGGCGCTGATCGGTGACGGCAGCTTCCTGCGAGGCCTCAAGGCAGAACAGTTCACCGATGCGACGTTTGGTGTGCCGACCGTGCGCGACATCCTCAAGGAACTGGAGAAGCCCGGCCGCGACCCGCGACCGGAGTTCAAGGCCGCCCGCTTCGCCGATGGCGTGGAAGACATCAAGGATCTGCGCGAAGGGATGGTGCTGGAAGGGGTGGTCAGCAACGTGGCCGCATTCGGTGCGTTCGTCGATATCGGCGTGCACCAGGACGGCCTGATCCACATCTCGGCGCTGTCTGATACCTATGTGAAAGACCCGCGCGATGTGGTCAAGGCCGGTGACATCGTCAAAGTGAAGGTGCTGGAGGTGGATGTGCCGCGCAAGCGCATCGCCCTGACCCGGCGGCTTGACGATACGCCCGGACAGGCCACCAGCCGTCCGGGCAGCCGCGACGAACGTGGCCAGGGACAGGGGCCGCGCCGCGAGGCAGGCAACCCGGGTCCGGCCCGTGGCCAGGGGCGCAACCCCGGCAGCGGCGGGCGTCCGGCGCAGGCCGCGCCGCCCGCCAACAATGCCTTGGCTGAGGCATTCGCCCGGGCCAAGCGCAGCTGAGTCTGTCCCCCCGCGTGGCCCGGCCGGGCGGGGGGACTTGTCGATGTTCCCCGGCAATGCGCACACTTGCGCCAGGACGGGGGGCCACTGGGCTGCCCCGCTGTCGCCGGGGAGGCCATGACGTCAGCACCATCCGCCTTGTTCCGTGACGGCTGCGGCGCGTTGCCGCGGTCTGCGGGCAACTGCGCCGGCAGGGGCGGGGACTGATGGCCGACCAGGGCAACGCCGGAAACGCACTGCTCGAGCGCCGCCTGCAGGAGCTGGCAGAAGAGCGCCGCCGGCTTGCGATGATCATCGAAGGTACGGCGGCCGGCACGTGGGAATGGAACGTGCAGAGCGGGCAGATGCGGGTCAACGAGCGCTGGGCCGAGATCGTCGGCTACCGGTTGCACGAGCTGGAGCCGATCTGCCAGAAGACGTTCATCGCGCTGGTCCATCCCGATGACCTGGCGCTGTCCGATGCGGCGCTGCAGGCGCATTTCGACGGCCGTACCGACCACTATGTCTGCCTGCTGCGGATGCGCCACCGCAATGGCCAGTGGATCTGGATCCATGACCGCGGGCGGGTGTTCGAGTGGGATGGGCAGGGCAGGCCGCTGTGGATGGCGGGCGCACATGCCGACGTCACCGAACTGCAGCAGGCACGCCAGGACGCGGCCGAGATGCGCCAGCGCCTGCAGGCGGTGGTCGATGCGTCCGATGAGGTGGCGGTGATTGCCACCGATATCGACGGCACCATCACCCTGTTCAACACCGGCGCGCAGCGCCTGCTGGGTTACAGCGCCGCCGAAGTGGTCGGCACGCGTGGCCTGGACGCCTTCCATGACCCGGAGGAACTGCAGGCCTGGCTGCAGCCGCTGGCGGCGGCCGATGGGCAGTTGCCCCGGGTGTTCGAGGCGCTCAGCGCACGCGCCGATGGGCAGACGTATTCGCAGCAATGGACCCTGGTGCGCAAGGATGGACAGCGCCGCCAGGTGCGGCTGTCGATCAGCCGCATGGATGGCACCGATGGCGAGCGCATCGGCTATGTGGGCATGGCCATCGACATCACCGAGATCCTGCAGGCACGCGCCGAGGCGCGCCTTGCCGCGGACAAGTTCGCCGGTGCCTTCACTTCGGCGGCGCTGGGCATGGCACTGGTGTCGCTGGAGGGGCGCTGGCTGGATGTGAACGACGCGCTGTGCCGGATTCTCGGCTACAGCCGCGAAGAACTGCTGCAGGTGGACTTCCAGCGGCTGACCCATCCGGCCGACCTGCAGACCGATCTGGGCCTGGTGCAGGATCTGCTGGCCGGCCGACGTGGTTCCTATCACCTGGAAAAGCGCTACGTCGGCCGCGATGGCAACACCATCTGGGCGCGCCTGTCGGTGTCGCTGGTGCGCAACGAGCACGGGCAGCCGCTCCACTTCGTCTCGCAGATCCAGGACGTCAGCGCGCAGCGCAGCAGTGAACAGCGCTTGTTCGAAAGCGAGCAGCGCAGCCGCATCACCCTGGATGCCGTGGCCGACCTGGTGCTCAGCGTGGCGCTTGATGGCCGCATCGAATACGCAAATGCCGCTGCCGTGCGCCTGCTTGCCGGGGATGGTGCGCTGTCGCTGGCCGGGCACAACGTGCAGGACGTGCTGGCGCTGACCACCGAATATGCGCCGCAGTCGCAGCTGGACGTTGCGGTGCTGCTGGACCCGGAGGGCAATGCGGTGGACCTGCATGCCGATCTGCTGCTGCGGATGGGGTCGGCCACCGTGCCGGTGGACCTGACCCGGGCCTGGCTGCGCGACGATGAGGGCCATGTGCGCGGCGCGGTATGGGTGCTGCGCGATGACACCCAGCAGCGCGCCCGCCAGCGCGAGGCGCGGCACCTGGCCGAGATGGATCCACTGACCGAGCTGGGCAACCGGCGTGGCTTCGAGGTACACCTGCAGCAGGCCATTACCCGTGTCGAGCGGACCGGCCAGGCCGCCTCGCTGATGTACATCGATCTGGACCGCTTCAAGCCGATCAACGACACCTGGGGGCATCTGGCAGGTGACGCGGTGTTGTGGGCGGTGGCCAGCGTGCTGCGCCATGGCGTGCGCGATTCGGATGTGGTCGCCCGCCTCGGTGGCGATGAGTTCGCGGTGATCCTGTCCGGTTGCAGCCCGCGGCGCGCGGCGCGTATCGGCGGGGAGCTGCTGCATACCTTGTCCAACCTGTCCATTCCGTGGGACCAGAGCCTGCTGCGGGTCGGTGCCAGCATCGGCATCGCGCCGCTCGCCGTGGGCATGAGCGTAGACCAGGCCGTGGCCGCCGCGGATGCGCAGTGTTACCGGGCCAAGGCGATGGGCCGCAACAACGTGCAGGTACAGGGAGAATCGGTGGAGCTTCCTGGCCAGGCAGCTGGCGAGATGAGCGACGGCTGATCTCATCCCGTGAGAGGGGGCGCGCCAATACTGCGCCCGGTCCCTTTCGCAGGAAAACGACATCATGGTCTGGATTCCCGTGGCGCTGCGCGCCTATGCGCCCTCCATCGTCGGCTGGTGGCTGGCCGTGGCAGGTGGGCTGCGGCTGGAGCAGCTGCGTGCCGATCACCTGGCCCGGCAGCTGGCGCCCGCCGTGCAGTGGGGCGTGATCGCGATGCTGCTGCTGACATCGGCGTGCATCGTGGTGACCAGCGCGATGCTCTGGCAGGGCCGGCGTTGCAGTGCGGGCAGGAAGGGCCTGCCCGCCGCAGGGCTCAACGAGCGGGCATGATCGCTGCAGTGGTGCCCGTCTCAACGCAGGATCTGTTCCGCATCAACCAGCTGTACATCGTGCATCTGGTCAAGGTAGGCCTCGTAATAGCCCTTGTGCGAGGAACCAACGATGGCCAGCAGGCGTGTACCCGGATGCAGCCCCAGTACCTCGCGGATGTTGGCGACCATGCGCAGGTTCCGGGTTTCCCAGTAGCCCACGTAGTTGCGGCCATAGGCCTGCGGTGACGGCTCGACCAGCGCTGCGCCGAAGTCGGCCTGGTAGGCCTGCAGGCCCACGTCCGGGCGGTTGTACTGGCGATAAAGCGCCATCACACCGCCGGGCTTGTCGATGGCGGCATACAGCGGCACGTCCGCTTCGTGCAAGGCGTTGGCATGCGGATTGTTCCAGGCCTTCATCATTGCCTCGCCAGCGGCCTTCTTGTGTTCTGGCGGGGTGGGCGAATCCGCGGTGTGATCGTCAACCGCCCACAGGCGCTCCAGCCCCAGCCGCGCTGCGAGGACGGCGGCCAGCAGATTGGTTTCGTTGCGGCGGACCACGGCCTTGTCCAGGATCTCGACCAGCGCGGCGTCCAGGCCATCGCCGGCAATGCGCTCGGATACCGGCAGGCGCAACCATTGCACCAGTGCCGACCCACGTTCGCCTGCGGCCAGGAACACGGCCGCCAGATGGCGCCGTTGTGCTGCAGTTGCGGTCGCCGGCCACGCGGCCAGCAGGCGTTCCATTTCGGCATTGGCGTCGGGGACATCCAACCCGGTAGCGGCGCGTGCTGCGTCGGTGTCGAAGCAGTATGAGGCGATGCTGTCGGTGTAGCGCGCGCGGTTGCGGCGCATGAAGTCACACTGCAGCCCCGACAGGTTCTCGGTGGCAATGGCCTCCGGCCGCCAGCGCGCCAGGCGCTGCAGCAACGGCTCCAGCATCGCCGGCTGGAAGCTGTCAGGCAGGCTCGACAGATGTGCGGTGCCCAATACAAGCACTTCGTTGGGACGGCCAACGGGTGGCCCCTTCAGCTGATCCGGGTGGAAGCTGGGGCGGAATCCGGTGTCAGCGGCCTGCACGCCGCTGCAGCACGATGCGAAAAGAAGGACAGCGGTCAGGCGTCGAAACATGTGGCCTCCGTGGTGGCGTGCGAACGCCAGTCGATGAGCGCATTCTGCCCATGCCAAGCATGGCTGCAGACCTCCCGTTGGTCATTGCAACCTTTCCAGCGTCTTCGGCATCCCCATTGCTGCGGTGCTGGTACAGAATAGGGGCTGGAAGCCTTCTGGAAGCACGTCATGGATGAAATCGCGCCCATCGTGGCCGCAGGCGCGGTGCTCGGCGCCATTGCGGGTTGGATAGGGCCAGGTCGCTGGCGCTGGCAGTTGCTGCGGCTGTCGCCGTTGCTGCTGCTCCCGGTCGCGTTCCACATCCTTTCCACCCGCAGTTGGCTGTTCGGCGGCGGTGGGCCGTGGGTAACCCCGTCCCTGCTGGTGCTGTTCGGCAGCGCAGGCTATCTGCCGGCACTGCTGGCAACGATGCTGCTGCGCTGGCTGGCGCGGCGTAGCAGTGACCGGGATCTGCAGCCCTAAAGTTGCCGCCGGCTTCGCCGATACCGTGTCTGGAGTCCACTGCAGGCTTCCACTGCCGGCCCAGAGGCTGCCCCCGATGGGCGGCCCGCGTCGCTTGTTGCACCGCTGTTTGATACCGATCGCAGCCGCCCTACTGTTTCCTGCCAGTCGCTCGAGTGACGCCTTCCGGCGTCTGCACGTCCCAGGCAATCGAAGTTGCCGCCGGGCATCCCGCCCGTCGGGTCGCAACCTCTACCGGACACCGAGGATCAGACGATGCTTATTCCAGGCTTTACGGCAGGTGCGCAGGCGCCGGCCGACGTGATTGCCCGTTGGTCACCGTGGCGGGCGCTCCAGGACGTGCTGGGTGCGCAGCGACGTGCCACGGAAGTGGCCGAGCAGCGTCGTCGGCATGCGGAGCTGGAGGCGCAGGTCGCGGCGCTGCATCGGGTCCAGGCGGTCATCGAGTTCAGCCTCGACGGCAGCATCCTGCAGGCCAATGACAACTTCCTGCAGGCGCTGGGCTACCGCCTGGATGAAATCCAGGGCAGGCATCACTCCTTGTTTGTCGATCCTGAGCATGCGCGCAGCAGCGAGTACCGCGACTTCTGGGCGCGGCTGGGACGGGGCGAGTTCGATGCCGGGCAGTACCAGCGCTTCGGCAAGGGCGGGCGCGAGATCTGGATCCAGGCCTCCTACAACCCGGTGCTGGACCCGCAGGGACGCCCTTACAAGATCGTCAAGTTCGCCACGGACATCACCGCCCAGAAGCAGCAGGCGGCAGAGTCTGCGGGGCAGCTCGCGGCCATCGACAAGTCGCAGGCGGTGATCGAATTCAGCATGGATGGCCGCATCCTCACAGCCAATGCCAACTTCCTTGCCGCTACCGGCTACACCCTGGAAGAAGTGCGTGGACAACATCATTCGTTGTTCGTCGAGCCTGACTACCGGGCCAGCGCCGAGTATCGCCAGTTCTGGGAAAAACTCGGCCGCGGCGAGTACGACGCTGGCCAGTACCGGCGGCTGGGCAAGGGCGGTCGCGAGGTCTGGATCCAGGCGTCGTACAACCCGATCCTGGACGTGGGCGGGCGGCCATTCAAAGTGGTCAAGTACGCCACCGACATCACCGCGCAGGTGCACGCCAACCAGGCCATGCAGCGCGCCGTGACGCAGACCCGCGAGGTGGTGGCAGCCGCCAAGGAAGGCGATCTGACCCGGAACATCGCCATGGGCGACAAGAGCGGTCCGATCGCTGAACTCTGCGGAGGCGTCAACGCGCTGGTCGAAGCGATGGCGGCGATCATCGGCCAGATCAAGTTTGCGGCCGATACCATCGCGGTCGGTGCCAGTGAGATTGCCGAGGGCAACAACGACCTGTCCCAGCGCACCGAGCGGCAGGCGGCGTCGCTGGAAGAAACCGCAGTGTCGATGAAGGGCCTGGCAGAGACCGTGCAGCGCACCGCCACCAATGCGCGCCAGGCCAGCGAGCTGGCCGGCGGCGCTGCCGATGTGGCCGCGCGCGGTGGCCAGGTGGTGCACGAGGTGGTCTCGACGATGGCAGTGATCAACGCCTCCTCGCGGCGCATCGTCGACATCATCGGCGTGATCGACGGTATCGCCTTCCAGACCAACATCCTGGCGTTGAACGCCGCCGTGGAAGCCGCGCGTGCCGGTGAGCATGGGCGCGGTTTTGCGGTGGTGGCAACCGAGATCCGCGAGCTGTCGCAGCGCTCTGCCGGAGCCGCCAAGGAAATCAAGCAGCTGATCGACGCGTCGGTGGCCAATGTTGGCGCCGGCACCGCGCAGGTTGAAAGCGCGGGGCGGACCATGGACGAGATCGTGGTCGACGTGCGCCGCGTCAGCGACCTGGTGACCGAGATCAGCACGGCAGCCCAGCAGCAGAGCGACGACATCCAGCAGATGAACCAGGCCGTGGACCTGATCGACCAGGGCACGCAGCAGAATGCCGCGCTGGTGGAAGAGGCGTCTGCCGCAGCACGCAGCATGGAGGAGCAGTCTTCGCAGCTGCTGCAGACGGTGGCGGGATTCCGCGTGCATGCCGGGGCCGGGGCAGGGCACGGGTTCGGTGGCCACGCGCCGGCGTTGCGGGTGGTGTAGTTCCGGGTGGCCTTGCCGGTCCGGCGCGGACCGGCAGGTGTTTCAGGTCCGCTCGATCGCAGGCTGCGACAGGGTGCTGGCATACATCCAGAAATCGCGCGATCGACCGCGGACCTGGCGATAGGCGTGCAGCAGGCCCTCGCGGCGCATGCCGACGCGTTCCAGGACGGCGATCGAGGCCTGGTTGCTGTCCAGCACCGTTGCCTGGATGCGTACGCAGCCTAGCGCGTTGCGGGCCCAGCAGATGATCGCCCGCGCGGCCTCGGTGGCAAGGCCGCGACCGCGACAGGCGGGGGACAGGTCATATGCCAGTTCGGCGCGGTGGTGCAGCCGATCGATGTCGTTCAGGCCGACGGTACCCATCAACTGGCCGTCGCGATCGAGCAGCGCCCAGCGCAGGCAGGTTGCGTCCGGTGAACAGGTTGCGATCAGCTGCTGCAGAGCTGCGGGGGAGACGTCTCCCCAACTGGTGTGTTCGATGACGCCGGGCAGCGAAAGGTAACTGGACCAGGCGCGTGCATCCGTCGCCGCCAGCTCGCGCAGATGCACAGGTGTGGAGGAAGGGCGGGGAGATTCGACGTTGCCATCGCGGCAGTGTCGGTGGCGTGCACGCAGGACTGCAAGACCGAAAACGAGAAAGGCCAGGTCGTGGACCTGGCCTTGATCGTTGGTGCCGGTGAAAGGACTCGAACCTTCATGGGGTCACCCCCGGCTGATTTTGAGTCAGCTGCGTATACCATTCCGCCACACCGGCAGCAGCGGGCTAGTGTACCTGAGGCCGCAGGGCGTTCATAGAGGCGCTGACAGGCAGTGCTGAAATGCGGGCTCTGTCGGTATCAGCCGGTGGCTGGCTATACTGGGGGCGGCTTAACAGGGGCAGGAGCGGGAGCCGATGTCAGCGTTGCAGGACCTGCGGGTGCTTGTGGTCGAAAATGACGAGATGAGTGCGGCGCTGCTGCAGATGCAGCTGGTGCAGTCCGGCGCTGTGGTGGTGGGGTTGGCTGCTTCGGTCGCCGAGGCGTTGCGCCTGCTGGAAGCCGCCGCGCCGGATGTTGCCCTGCTGGACTATCGCCTGGCCCGCAACGAAACCTGCGAGCCGGTTGCTGCTGCCCTTGCCGCGCGCAACGTCCCGTTCGTGCTGGCCACCGGCATGACGGCGGATCAGCTGCCGGCGGCGATGCAGCAGGGTGTATTGCTGATCAAACCCTATCTGTCGGCGGATCTGACCCGGGCGCTGGTCCGTGCGGTGGGTCGTTCCAGCGCCAAGGCCTGAGCCGAAGCAGCGCAGTAGGCGGCGTTCCCACTGGGTGCGGAGCCGTCAGGCAGCCTCTTCATGGACATAGCGGATGTCTTCGCGGTCGTCGAGGATGGCGTACTGCGCGGCCAGATTGTCCGGGTCGGGATTCAACCATGCGTCCAGGTGCTCGGCGCGGATCGGCAGCACGCCGCGGTCATGACCGGCGGCGGCGACGTCGGCCGATGGCGAATCGGTGATGGTCGCAAACGACAACAGGCGTCCTTCCGGGCCCTCCCATTCGGCCCACAGGCAGGCCAACAGCAGGTCGCGCGGCGGATCGGGACGGAATTCCAGCACCACGTCCTGTGCCTTTTCATCCTGCTCCAGGTGGCGGCCGGCAATGGCGTGGCGCGGCACATGCTCGTAGAACGCGCGCACCACCACCACGCCATGATGGCGCCCGAACGCGCCGCGCCAGTAACCTTCCAGGCTGTCACGGCGCGCGTTGTAGGTGCCCGGATAGAGTGTGTCGTGGCGGGCCGGCGAGTCCGGCAGACGACACTGGTAGCGCATCGGCCGGATCACCCGGCGCCCGTTCTCGCTCACCATCACCGGCGCATGGGAGCCGGGGAAGATGCGGTTGTCGCGTGGCAGCAACTGTTCGCGGTGCAGATCGTCCAGGCGAGCCTGTGCGCGTTCGATGCGGTTGCCGGCGACCCGCAGGTCGTTGCGCGCCTTCTGCGTGGGGCGTGTGGCCAGGGTGGCGCTGGCGATGTCGCGGCGCTCCCGTTGCCGGGCCAGCTCGGCCTGCAGCGCCAGGCGTTCCTGCGCATGCCATTGCTGGATCTTCGCCACGATGTCGCGCCCCTGTTCGGTACGGGCACCAGCGAAGCCATCGTCCATGGCCTTGGGCGTCTTCGGTCGCTTCTTGCCCGGATCGTGGGCGTAGAGTTCGGCGAAATCCTCCAGCGAAAGCACCGCGCCAAACTCACGGACCAGTTTGGCGTAGTCGGCGCGGATCAGGGCGGAGTAGCACATGCAGGGTCGACCGGAGGGTGGGTCGCGGCAGGTGCGACGCAGATGCTGCAGGATAGCCAGACTTTCAGGGAGATGTCGTATGAGTGATCCGGTGACGGTCCAGTTCCGCGAGGCGGTGCCGACGGTGGAAGACTATTGTCAGTTGCGTGTATTGGCAGGCCTCAGCGCCAAGACCCATGAGGCCGCGACGCGCGCGCTGCCCAATACCGTGTTCGGCGTCTGTGCCTACCAAGGCAGTGAGCTGGTGGCGATGGGCCGGATCATCGGTGATGGAGGCTGCCATCTGCAGGTCTGTGATATCGCCGTGTTGCCGCGCCTGCAGGGCCAGGGCCTGGGCAAGGCGGTCATGCAGCGGTTGAGTGAGTGGATGCAGGGCAACCTGCCGCCGTCTGCCTATGTGAGCCTGTTGGCCGACGGCGAAGCGCATCGGCTGTATGCCCAGTTTGGCTTCGCAGCGACGGCGCCGGCGTCGACCGGCATGTACCGGCGGTTCTGACGCAGGATCCGGGCGTGGCGTGGACGGGACCACGCCATGCCTGGATGTGGCTGGCCGGGAAAAGCCAGGCAAAGAAAAACCCCGGCCGAAGCCGGGGTTTCAAAGATTTGGCGTCCCCACGGGGATTCGAACCCCGGTCGCCACCGTGAAAGGGTGATGTCCTAGGCCTCTAGACGATGGGGACGCACGAAAAACTTCAAGTTGTAGAACTTTCGACGG
>NZ_JBRRDR010000072.1:0-13500 GCF_056759755.1 Stenotrophomonas sp. STEN046 | reverse complement strand
GGTTGCGGGGGACGCTGCAAGTACGTCCATGTAAGCTCGGTCGCGCCATCCATGGCGCTCACGCCCCCGCAACCGGACCCACCCCGCCTTCGACAGGTTCATGCAGCTGTTGGTGGGTGCCGACCGTTGGTCGGCACGGGCTCTGACCCCAGTTTGAATGTCGATATCTGACAGAAGAATCGTGTCGACCAAGGTCGACACCTACCAAAAGCAGCGAGTACCAGCCGCCCCCGGAATCTGTCAGAGGCGGGGCGGCGTGTCCTGCAAGCCCACACCGCCCCGCCAACCCACGGGATGCCGCTTTTGACCTTGACGTTGAAGTTGCCCTGGCCTGGAAGCAGGTGCAGGGCTGCAAGCCCTGCCGAACAACCCCTTAACCCGCCGGCGGGCAGTAGGCCTTGATCGCCGCTTCGGCCAACCCCTTCTGCGCGCTGCGCTGTTCAGCCGTCAACGCGGTATCGGCCTTGCCGTCGCCGTTGGTGTCCTGCATCACCTGGCCCTCGCCCTGCAGCAATGCCACGTTGGCCCGGGCGGTGGTGCACTGTTCGGGCACCGGCGCCGCTTCGGCCGGGGCTGCGCCGGCGTCGGCCTGGGCAGGGCGCGCCTGCTGGCGGGTCTCGTATTTGGCCCCGGCCGGCGGCGTTTCCGAATACTGGGTCACGCCCTTGGCGTCCTTCCACTTGTAGACGGGGCCGGCCAGTACGTTGGCACTGGCCAACAGCAGCAGGTATCCCAGGCAGGACAGGGCACGCATGGCAGACTCCACGGAATGGGTGTAGAACGCCGATTGCAGCATTGGTCCCGACCGCTGGCAAGTCGATTAAACTGGATTCCATGGACCCGATCACACCGCCGCCGCGCTCGCGCACGATTTACCTGCTGCCCAACCTGTTCACCACGGCCGGGCTGTTCTCCGGCTTCTACGCGATCATCGCGGCGGCCAACGGCGATTTCGTCAACGCCAGCATCGCTGTGTTCGTGGCGGCGGTGATGGATGGCCTCGATGGCCGTGTCGCGCGCTTGACCGGCACCAGCAGCGAGTTTGGAGTGCAGTACGACTCGCTGGCCGATCTGGTCAGCTTCGGCATGGCGCCAGCGCTGGTGATGTATCACTGGTCCCTGTCCGAACTGAAGTACGACAGCGAGCTGCTCGGCCGGCTCGGCTGGTCGGTGGCCTTCCTGTATGCCGCCTGCGCCGCGCTGCGCCTGGCGCGTTTCAATACCCAGGTGGCGGTGGTCGACAAGCGCTGGTTCGTCGGCCTGGCCAGCCCAGCTGCTGCCGGACTGATGATGTCCTTCGTCTGGGCCTTCGCCGATGGCACCCTGGGCTGGAACGGCAGTGAGCTGCGCTTCGTCGCGCTGGCGGTAACCATCGTTGCTGCGCTGCTGATGGTCAGCCGCATCCGCTTCTGGAGCTTCAAGGGCGGTGCCGCCAAGGGCACCCGCACCGATCGCATTCCCTTCCTGGCACTGGCTCTGGTGCCGATCGCCATTGCCATTGCGGTCATCGACCTGCCACGTGTGCTGTTTGCCGTGGGCATTCTCTACGCACTGTCCGGCCCGGTCATGTGGGCCGTACAGCGGCTGCGCAAGAAGCCCGAGGCCGCGTGAGCCAGGACCTGCCCGTGCTGTGGTCTCCGGCCCAGCAGGCCTGGCTGCAGGCCATGGGCTATACCGTCTATCACGATGGCCAGTTGGCGGCCGAGCTGGACGCGGCACTGCAGCTGAGCGTGGCGGAAGCCAACGCGTCGATGCCTGCGCCGGTCGAGCCGGCACGCAGGGCGCCGCCGGCGATGGCGGCCGAACGCAACCAGCACCAACCCGCGCCCGAGCCGCAGTCCGGGCACGCACCGGCACGCGCGGCGGCACCGGTGGCAGCGCCGGATACCGCGCCGACCGCATCCCGTCCGCTGCCCAGCGGCAACGCACGCCAGCCGGTGGTGCGCTTGCCCGATCGCCTGCAGATCGCGCTGTTGCGCGCATCGGGCTGCAATCCCAACGATCCGGCCACGCAGGCGCTGATGGACAGCTGGCCGCTGGAGCAGCTGCGCCGTGATCCTGCGGCCAAGCGCGCGCTGTGGCCGCAACTGCGTGCCCTGCGCAGGCACGGCCCTGCATGAGTGCGGTCAGCCAGCCTGGACCGGTGGCGATGCGCGCACTGCGTGAGAGTGATCTCAATGCAGTGATGGCCATCGAAGTGCGCGGCTATCCCTATCCCTGGACACGCGGCATTTTCCTGGATTGCCTGCGCGCCGGTTACCCCGGCCTGGCCATGGAGCGCGATGGCCTGCTGATCGGCTATGGCGTGCTGAGCATCGCCGCCGATGAAGCACACGTGCTGAACATCTGCATCGATCCGCTGGTGCAGTCGCGCGGCCTCGGTCGCCAGCTGCTGCGTGCCCTGGTTCGCCTGGCAGGCGATCGTGGCGCGCAGCGCGTGTTCCTGGAAGTGCGCCCGTCCAATGCGCCTGCGCTGGCGCTGTACCACAGCGAAGGCTTCAACGAGATCGGTCGACGGCCGCGTTACTACCCGGCCGCGCAAGGGCGCGAAGATGCGCTGGTGATGGCGATCGAACTGGTGGATGGCGAGCTGGAGACGATGCCGCCGCTGTAGCGGAGAAGGGTTGCCGGCCAGCGGCCGGTACTACCGACGGGTCTCCACTGTGATCGATGTGATCGACATATCGCCTGCCGTGGTAGATGCCAACCCTGGTTGGCACGCTTTCCTCACGCCAGCCGCAGCGCCAGTACGCCGCCCACGATCAGCGCGGCTGCCAGCCAGCGTGCACGCGGTACCTGCTCGCGCAGCACCAGTACCGAGATCAGCAACGCAAACAGGATCGATGATTCGCGCAGCGCCGACACCATCGCAACCGGCACCTGGGTCATTGCCCACAGTGCCATCGCGTACGACGCGGTGGTGCCGACGCCGCCTGCCAGGCCCAGCGGCCAATGCCGGCGTGCGTACGCCAGCAGCTCGCCACGGCGCCGATGCAGCGCCCACAATGGCAGTGGAATGCCCGACAGCAGGAACAGCCACAGCGTATAGCTGAGCGCATCGCCGGATTGGCGTGCGCCCTGTGCATCGACCAGCGTGTAGGTCGCGATCATCGCTGCAGTCAGCAACGGCAGGCGCAGTTGACCGCCGCGCGCACCCAGCGCCATGCACAGGATGCCGCCACTCACCAGCAGTACGCCGATCCACGCCACCGCGGGCAGATGCTCGCCCAGTACCGCACCGGCCAATGCCACCAGTATCGGCGCGCAGCCGCGCATCATCGGGTACGCCAGGCTCATGTCCACCTGCTGGTAGCAGCGCGCCACCAGCCCGTAGTAGGTCACCTGCAGCAGCACCGAGGCACCCAGCCATGGCCAGCTTGCGGCGGCGGGGAAGGGGAGCAGCGGCAGGATCAGCGCAGACAGCAGCGCGGCACTGCCGGTGACCAGCACGGTGCCGAGGAACTTGTCCGGCCCGCGCTTGACGATCGCGTTCCAGCTGGCATGCAGTGCGGCCGCAGCCAGGACCAGCAGGAAGATGGAAAGAGGCATCGATCGATGATGCCATGCCGTACAAAAGGAAACGCCGGGCATTGCCCGGCGTTTCCGATTCCACCGTGGTAGGCGCCAACCCTGGTTGGCACGCACCCGAGCGCGGCGTTACAGCTTCGCGCGCTGCTCGCGCAGGCCGGCCAGCTGGGTGTTCCAATCGACCAGGCGCACGCGCTCCTGCTCGACCACCGCCGGTGGCACCTTGTCGGAGAACTTGGCCAGCTTGGCCTCGCTCTTTTCCTGTTCGCCTTCCACGCGCTTGATCTCCTTGTCCAGGCGCGTGCGCTCGGCGTCCAGATCCACCAGGCCTTGCAGCGGCACCAGCAGCTTCAGTTCACCGACGATGGCGGCCGCCGCCGGCGGTGCGCTCTGTGCGTCTGCCAGCCACTGGATGCTGTCCAGCTTCAGCAGGAACGACAGCGAGGCGCTGAATCGTTCAATGCGCACGCGGTCCTGCTCCAGCCCGGCCAGCAGGCGCAACGGCACCAGCTTGGACGGAGCCACGTTCAGTTCGCTGCGCACGCGGCGCACCGCGCTGATCACTGCCTTCAACCATTCCACGTCGGCCTCGGCCTGGACGAAGTCGCCCTCGAACTCGGCGGCGGTCGGGTACGGACGCAGCGACAGCGTGGTCTCGGCCAGGCCCAGGCGCGGGGCCAGCTGCTGCCACAGCTGTTCGGTGATGAACGGGGTGAGCGGGTGCAGCAGGCGCAGCAGCGCTTCCAGCACGTACAGCAGGGTATGACGGGTGCTGTCGGCGTCGGCCGCATCGCTGCCATTCAAGGCCGGCTTGCTCAGTTCCAGGAACCAGTCGCAGAACGCGTTCCAGGCGAACTCATACAGGCACTGCGCCAGCAGATCGAAGCGATAGGCGGCGAAATGCCCCTGCGCTTCGGCAGTGGTCGCGGCCAGTCGCGAAAGGATCCAGCGCTCGGCATCGGTACGCGGCGTGGGCACGCCACTGAACGCTGCACCTTCGGTGTTCATCAGGGTGAAGCGGCTGGCGTTCCACAGCTTGTTGCAGAAGTTCTTGTAGCCCTCGGCGCGGTTCATGTCGAACTTGATGTCGCGGCCGTGGGTGGCCAGCGCGGCGATGGTGAAGCGCAGCGCGTCGGCACCGTGGGCAGCGATACCGTCCGGGAATTCCTTGCGCGTGGCCTTCTCGATCTTTTCCACCATGCGCGGCTGCATCAGGCCGCCGGTGCGCTTG
The DNA here is from genome assembly GCF_056759755.1 of Stenotrophomonas sp. STEN046. Taxonomy (NCBI): domain Bacteria; kingdom Pseudomonadati; phylum Pseudomonadota; class Gammaproteobacteria; order Lysobacterales; family Lysobacteraceae; genus Stenotrophomonas; species Stenotrophomonas sp. STEN046. Next base: position 8,741 of record NZ_JBRRDR010000072.1, on the reverse strand, counting down.
GCCACCAGGTCATCAATGGTGATGCCGTCGATGATGTCCAGCGGGTCGAGCACGTTGCCCTTGCTCTTGGACATCTTCTGGCCCTGCCCGTCGCGGATCAGGCCGGTGAAATAGACGTCCTTGAACGGCACCTTGCCGGTCAGGTTGTCGGTGGCCATGATCATGCGCGCCACCCAGAAGAAGATGATGTCGAAGCCGGTGACCAGCACCGACGACGGCAGGTAGCGGTCGAAGCCACGCTCGGCCATCGCCTGCTCGTTCGGCCAGCCCAGGGTGGAGAACGGCCACAGCTGCGAGGAGAACCAGGTCTCCAGCACGTCGCTTTCCTGGCTCAGCACGACGTCGCTGCCGAGGTTGTTCTTCGCCCGCACTTCGTCTTCGCTGCGGCCCACGTAGCAGTTGCCGGTGGCGGCATCGAACCACGCCGGAATGCGGTGGCCCCACCACAGCTGACGGCTGATGCACCAGTCCTGGATGTTGTTCATCCAGTGGCGGTAGGTGTTGATCCAGTTGGGCGGCACGAAGGAAATGCTCCCGTCCTCGACCAGCGCCAGGCCGCGCTTGGCCAGCTCGTCCATCTTCACGAACCACTGGTCGGTCAGGTAAGGCTCGATCACCTGGCCGGTACGATCACCACGCGGCACCTGCAGCTTGTGTGCCTTGGTCTCGACCAGGATGCCCAGGTCTTCCAGTTCGCCCAGCACGGCCTTGCGCGCGTCATAGCGGTCCAGGCCCTGGAAGCGTTCCGGCGCGTTTTCGTTGATCGCCGCCACCGGGGTGAACAGGTTGATCATCGGCAGGCCGTGGCGCACGCCCACCTGGTAATCGTTGAAGTCATGGGCCGGGGTGACCTTGACCACCCCGGTGCCAAAGGCACGGTCGACGTAGTCGTCGGCGATCACCGGCACGCGGCGGCCGGTCAGCGGCAGCACCACGCTCTTGCCGATCAGGTGCGCATAGCGCTCGTCTTCCGGGTGCACCATCACCGCGGTATCGCCCAGCAGGGTTTCCGGACGGGTGGTGGCAACAACCAGGTAGTCGCGGGTCTCGCGCAGGGTTTCCGCGCCGTCGGCATCGCGCTCGACGTGCTCGTAGCTCAGGCCCTCATCCAGCGTGTAGGCGATCGACCACAGGAAACCGTCTTCCTCGGCGCTCTCCACTTCCAGGTCCGAAATCGCCGTCTTCAGCACCGGGTCCCAGTTGACCAGGCGCTGGCCGCGGTAGATCAGGCCCTGTTCGTGCCAGCGCACGAAGGCCTCGATCACCGCTTCGGACGGCTGCGGGTCCATGGTGAAGGTGCTGCGCGACCAGTCGGCCGAGGTGCCCAGGCGGCGCATCTGACGCTCGATGATGTCGCCGGACTGCTGCTTCCATTCCCAGACCTTGCCGATGAAGCCCTCGCGGCCCAGCGAATCGCGGGTCTCGCCGTTGCCTTCCAGCGCCAGGTTGCGGCTGACCACCATTTCGGTGGCGATGCCGGCGTGGTCGGTACCGACCTGCCACAGCGTGTCGTAGCCGCGCATGCGGTGGTAGCGCACCAGTGCATCCATCAGGGTCTGCTGGAAGGCGTGGCCCATGTGCAGGGTGCCGGTCACGTTCGGTGGCGGCAGCAGGATGGTGTACGGCTCGCCCGTGCCGGACGGCTTGAAGTGGCCGGCCTTCTCCCAGGCCTCGTAGAGGTCGGTCTCGAAGGACTTCGGGTCGTAGCTGGAGGCGAGTTGGGTCATGCAGGGGAACCGGTAATCAAGGCGGAGGGGAGATCAGCGCGACCCGAGGGCGCGCCGGATCTTCTGATCGGTGTGGTACTGGCTGACCGCATAGGCGGCCCAGATCGCGGCGGGCAGCCAGCCGATCAGGGTGATCTGCAGGATCAGGCAGACGATGCCGGCAAACGGCCGGCCAATGGTGAAGAAGGACAACCAGGGAAGGATCAGGGCGATCAGCAGGCGCATCAAGGGGACCTCGCAGGGCGGCGGTTACATGTCGTGCTTGTTCAGGTCGTAACCGGCGGTCTTGTACTGCCGCCAGCGTTCGCGCAGCGGTTCGCGCGCTTCCGGGTCGGCCGGGACCACTTCCAGCACGCGCTCGCACTGGCCCAGCCAGGGTTCGTCGCGCAGGTTGATCACCAGCGGCCGTACCGGCGCCTCGCCCCCGGGCGGAGCAATCAGCACCAGCGCTTCTTCCTCGTCCACGTCTTCACCCACGATCTGGTGCGGAATGTAGGCATCGTCGTCGAACGACCAGAGAAGTTCGTCGAGTTCCTCGGCCTGGGCCTGGTCGCGGGCCAGCACCAGGGTGAACAGGCCGGCGTCGTTGGCCTTGCGCGCCAGCTCACAGACCAGGCGCAGCGGCTCGGTCAGGAATCGGGGCTTGGCGATCAGGTAGAAATCGGCGCGGGGCATGGCGGCATCCAGGTGAGGCAGGAGCCCATCGATGCCGGTTCACGGCAGGATGGGCGAGGCCCCGGCCGGCGGCTGCCGGCCAGGGTCAGGTACAGCATCAGGCGCGGGCGACCTGGTCCAGCAGCCACTGGCTCAGCAGACCGACCGGACGGCCGGTGGCCATGCCGCGCTTGCCTTCGTCGCTGGCGACGCCGGCGATGTCCAGATGGGCCCAGCGCTGGCCTTCGGCGAAGCGCGACAGGAAGCAGCCGGCGGTGATCGCACCCGCCCAGCGGCCGCCGATGTTGTAGACGTCGGCGAAGCTGGAATCGAGCATCGGCTGGTATTCGTCCCACAGCGGCAGGCGCCACGCGCGGTCGAACACCTGCTCGCCGGCGGCCAGCAGCTCGTTGGCCAGGTCGTCATGCTTGCTCATCAGGCCGGCGGTCTGGTGGCCCAGGGCGACCATGCAGGCGCCGGTGAGGGTGGCCACATCGACCAGCGCCTGCGGCTCGAAGCGCTGCGCGTAGGTCAGCGCGTCGCACAGGATCAGGCGACCTTCGGCGTCGGTATTGCCCACTTCGATGGTCTTGCCCGACATCGAGGTGATGACGTCGGACGGACGGTAGGCATTGCCGTCGATGGCGTTTTCCACCGCCGGGACCACCACCACCAGGTTCAGCGGCAGCTTGGCCTTGACCGTGGCGACGAAGGTGCCGATGACGTTGGCGCCACCGCACATGTCGTACTTCATCTCTTCGATGCCGCCCTGGGTCTTCAGGTTGACGCCACCGGTATCGAAGGTGATGCCCTTGCCGACCAGCACGTAGGGCTTGGCGTCGCCGCCGCCGTTCCACTTGAGCACGACCAGGCGCGGGCGGTTGGCCGAGCCGCGGGCCACCGCCAGCAGCGAGCCCATGCCCAGCGCGTCCATCTGCGTTTCGTCGAGGATCTCCGCTTCGGCGCCCTCGTGTTCGCCGGCGAACTTCACACCCACTTCAGCCAGGTAGGCCGGGGTGCAGTAGTTCGGAGGCAGGTTGCCCAGTTCGCGGGCGAACTCGACGCCGGCGGCAATGGCCTGGCCCTGGGCCAGCGCCTGCGCGTCATCACCGGCGATGGCCAGCTGGGTCAGGCCGGCATCGTCGGCCTTCTTCTTGCCCAGAGTGGCGGTGTAACGGTAGGCCGCGTGGTCGGCGGCGATCACCGCCTGGCGGATCGCCCAGGCCGCATCGCGGTCCTTCACGGCCACCTCGGACAGGGTGAACAGCGCGCTGCGGACCGCGCCGGCCTTCAGCGCGCGTACGGCATCGCCGACCGCCTTCAGGTACTGCGGCACGCCGAAGCGGGCGGCATCGCCGAGGCCGACCACCAGCACGCGCGGGGCGGTTACGCCCGGCAGGTCGTGCAGCAGGGTGGTGGCGCCGGTCTTGCCGGACAGGTCGCCGCGCTGGGCCAGGGCCGCAAGACGGCCACCGCTGGCGGCATCCACTGCCTGCGCAGCCGCAGTCAGGGTATGGTCGGCATAGGCGCCGACGACGAGGCAATCAACGGCGGCCGAAGCCGCGGCGAGGTGGTTCAGGGTGAATTCGAGAGCCATTGAGCAGATTCCATTGGCAAGTCCGTACAATCGCGGACCGTTTACGCCCAGACGCTAGACTGGGCGGCACCGCGAACGAACCTGAGAGTTTAAACCACCGCCCCATGTTGAAGCTCGACCGCTATCTATTGGGCGATTTCGTCCAGAGTTTCCTGGCTACCCTGATCGTCCTGCTGGTGGTCAGCGTCGGTGGCGTGCTGGTGGACATCCTCGGCAACATCGCCGATGGACGGCTGCCGGCCAAGCTGCTGTTCTCCCAGCTGGGCCTGCAGTTCATCGTCTACATGCCGCTGATCCTGCCGCTGGCGCTGATGCTGGGCCTGCTGCTGGCCATCGCCCGGCTCTACCGCGACTCGGAGATGGCCGTCATTACCGCCATCGGCGTCGGCCCCAAGCGCCTGCTGAAGCCATTGCTGCTGCTGGTGCTGCCGGTGGTGGCGGTGGTGGGCGCCTGTTCGCTGTGGCTGGGGCCCTGGGCCCAGCGCACCGCCGAACAGATGGTCCAGGATGCCAACCGCAGCGTGCTGATGGCCGGCCTGGAGCCGGGCCGGTTCACCCCGCTGCCCAACGGCGGCGTGGTGTACGTGGCCTCGATCTCGCCCGACGGCAGCCAGCTGGGCCGAGTGTTCCTGCAGCGGCAGAAGGAGGACCGCCTCGAAGTGGTGTCCGCCGCCAGCGGCCGCATGTACTTCGAAGGCGCCCGCCAGCGCTTCCTGGAACTGGATGACGGCCACCAGCTGGAGGGCCCGGTTGCCGGCGCGCTGGACTACCGCCTGGCTACCTTCGCCCGCAACGACGTGGCCCTGCCCGATGGCAGCGAGGCCCGCAAGGGCGATGACCCCGAGCTGATGCCGACCATGGCCCTGTTCGGTGATGCGCGGCCGCAGGCGCAGGCACAGCTGCACCGTCGCCTGGCGCCGCCGCTGATCGCCCTGGCCTTCGCCCTGCTGACCGTACCGCTGGGACGCAGTTCGCCGCGCCAGCAGCGCTACGGCCGGATGATGCTCGCGCTGCTGGCCTACATGGTGGGCACCAACATGATGTTCATCGGCAGTGGCTGGATAGCCAACGGCCAGATTCCGCCGGCGCTGGGCCTGTGGTGGCTGACCCTGCCGCTGCTGGCACTGGCCGTCTGGATGTATGTGCGCGATGGCCGCATGGCCCGCCCGAAGGGAGCCCGCGCATGATGCTGCGACCGATGCGTTTCGATCTGTACCTGGGCCGGGCGGTGCTGGGCACGGTGCTGCTGACCTGGGCGGTGCTGGTCGGCCTGGATGTGCTGATGGCGTTCTCCGGCGAGTTCAAGGACATCGGCAAGAACGGCTATTCGCTCGGCCATGCTGCAGCATGGGTGCTGTACACCGTGCCGCGCCGGGCCTACACCATGTTCCCCACCGCGGCGGTGATCGGCGCGCTGATGGGCCTGGGCCAGTTGGCCGCGACGTCCGAGCTGACCGCCCTGCGCGCGCTGGGCCTGTCGCGCCGGCGGCTGAGCGTGTCGGTGGCGATTGCCCTGTCACTGCTGACCGGGCTGATGGTGATCAGCGCAGAGACCCTGGGCCCGTGGGGCCAGAACCGCGCCGATTCGCTGAAGATGAGCGCCAAATGGGGCACCGACATCGCGGTGGCGCGCTATTCCGGCCTCTGGGCGCGCGAGGGCGATACCTTCCTCAACGCGCAGAGCGGCGAAGAGCAGCTGGTCGGTGACAAGGGCACGCGGCTGATCCTGCGCGATGTGCGCTTGTACCGCATCAACGAGGATGGACGGGTCGGCACCCTGACCCATGCAGCCACCGCCGAGCATGACAAGGACGGCTGGGTGTTGACCGGCGTGCGTCGCGATACCTTCGCCGAACGCTCGGCCACGCGCCAGGAAGTGGCACGCGAGCCGTGGAATTCCAAACTGGACGCGGGTGCACTGGCCACCGGCATCGCCAAGCCGCGCAACCTGAGCGTGTCCGAGCTGAGCACCAGCATTGCCTACCGCGAGCGCAACGGGCTGGACGCGCGCGATTACGAAGACGTGTACTGGAGCCGCTGGTTCTATCCGTTGAACGTGCTGGCGCTGTGCCTGGCGGCGGTGCCGTTCGCATTTGGTTCGCTGCGCAGCGGTGGCATGGGCAAGCGCCTGTTCCTGGGCATCCTGTTCGCGTTGGCGTTCTGGCTGCTGCAGCTGTTCTTCGGGCGCATGGCCGGTGCGTTGAAGTTCGATTACCGTATTGCCTATGCGTTGCCGCCGATCGTGATGCTGGCCGTTTCCGGATTGTTGTTCCGGCGCAAGTCGGGCTGACATATGTGGCGCCGGGCGATGCCCGGCTGTTGTTGTTACTTTTCAAGGACGAACATGACCTTCCCACGCCTCATCCCGTGTCTTGCTGCCGTGCTGCTTTCGGCCGGCTGCAGCAAAGCGATCGACTTCGAGATCGACAACCCGACCGACGCGCCGCTGACCCTGTCGATCGACCAGCAGCAGCACACGCTTGCACCACACACGACCATGTCACTCACGCTTGAGCCCGGCCAGTACCGGCTGCAGAGCGAGAAGATCGGCAACGTGCGCATGGTTGTCTATGCCGACGGCATCGGTGGGCTGATCAACCCGGCCCTGGCCGAATACGTGATCGTGACCGAGCAGTACGTGACCAGCAAAACCAATACCGGAAACCTGGCTTCCAAGGTTGAACTGAATGGCGTGGAGATCGAAGGGCCGTACGTGAAGGCCACCGGCCTGTTCATTCCGCGCCGGTGGGATGTCGGGCTGCAGGGTGAGCTGCCCACCACGGTGGTGTCCAACAGCCCGGATACGTCCTCCGACTACCGGACCAAGCTCTACAACGTGCCGGGATTCTTCGAGTACCTGGAAGCCGAAGAAGATCTGAAGGAGGCATTCGGGCCGGGGGGGTACCAGACGCCGCAGACCCCGGTGGCATTCACCGCCGCCCAGCTGCCGGAACTCCCCGCTGCCTATGAGGCCCAGGGCAAGCCGATGCGTGAGCTGTATGCGCAGTACCTGGCGGCAACCGATGCGGGCGAGCAGAAGCGCTTGAAGAAGGCGAGCCTGAAGCTGTGGCAGGACTTCGGCGCCACCCGTGGCAAGCTGAGCGGGCAGGTTGCGGTGGCCGACGACGTAAAGGCCAACGCGTTTTCCCTGGCGTTCTTCGAGCTGTGGACGCAACCGGCGGTGATTCTGCCGGATGCCACGACGGCCGGCGGCTGATGGCGTCCGCCGGGCACGGGCCCGGCGCCAACCCTGTCCGCACGATGGAGTGGCGCCGGGTCATGCCCGGCGTGGCGGGAAACCGATCAGCGCTTCGGCATCCGCCGCAGCCGAGTGCCGCTGGCGCGGTCATGCCAGGTCAGCCGTTGACGGTCGATCAACGCCCACCAGAAGCCGAGGCCGCCCAGCAGCAGCGACAGCGTGGCCACCGCGTACCGCAGCCATAGCTGGCTGCGCCGCAGCGGGGTGCCATCGGCCGATTCCAGCGTCAACCGCCATGGCCGCATGCCCAGCGTCTGCCCGCCGCGGCCCCAGCTGGCCGTGGCATAACAGCCGGTGATCGCCCAGCACACCGCCCACAGCAGCCATTGCCACACGCTGAAGGGGGCGATGTTTTCGCGTTGCGCATGGCCACTGAACGTGTAGGCAAGCGTGAAGGCGGTGCCGGCCAGCATCCACAACGCCAGCACCGGCAGTGCGTCGTAGATCATCGCCAGCACGCGCCACAGCAGCAGCGCACGCGGACGGGGCGTTTCGGTGGCGGCGTGGGCCGCATCGGTGGCGGGGCTCGACATGCCCCGAGCATACGCAATGCTGGCCGTGCCCGCAGCCGGCCTCGTATCCTGCACGCATGGCCGTCATTTCCACTCCTGCGCAACGCCGCGAACTGGTACTGCAGCTGCCCGAACTGCGCGGCGACGACAGCGTGCGCATCCAGCGCTTCCTCGATGCAATCTGGGCCGAGAACGGTCTGGCCCGCGCCACCCTGGACAGCTACCGGCGCGATCTGGAAGGACTGGCGCGCTGGATGGATGGCCGCGACGGCGGTCTGGCCGGCATCGAGCGCGCCGGCCTGTTCGATTACCTGGCCTGGCGCACCCGCCACAACTGGTCGCCGCGCAGCAATGCACGCCTGCTGTCGGCCCTGCGCGCCTTCTTTGCCGATGCCGTGCGCCGCGGCGAGCGCAGTGAAGACCCCAGTGCGCTGCTGGATCCGCCGAAGCTGCCACGGCTGCTGCCCAAGGCGCTGGCCGAGAGCCAGATCGATGCGTTGCTGGCGGCGCCGGACATCGACAGTCCACTCGGCCTGCGTGACCGCGCCATGCTGGAACTGATGTATGCCGCCGGCCTGCGCGTGAGCGAACTGGTGCTGTTGCCTGCCACCGCGGTGAACCTGCGCCAGGGCGTGCTGCGGGTCACCGGCAAGGGCAGCAAGGAGCGGCTGGTGCCACTGGGCGAAGAGTCGCAGCACTGGCTGGAGCGCTACCTGCAGCAGTCGCGGCCGCAGCTGGTGGGGAAGGGCAGGGTGCAACCGCTGGCAGATGGACAGACCCCGCTGTTCGTGGAGCCGACCCTGCACGGGCTGACCCGGCAGGCGTTCTGGCACCTGGTCAAGCGTTATGCGCAGCTGGCCGGCATCGACCCGGTGCGGATCAGCCCGCACGGCCTGCGGCACAGTTTCGCCACCCATCTGCTGAACCGTGGTGCCGACCTGCGCGCGCTGCAGATGCTGCTGGGCCACAGCTCGTTGTCGACCACTCAGATC
>NZ_JBRRDR010000071.1:0-15121 GCF_056759755.1 Stenotrophomonas sp. STEN046 | reverse complement strand
CCGCCGCGGTGTCGGTTGCATGTTTTTATTAAATATCTCCAATCCCCCGTCGGGCGCTGTGCGGTGTGTCCTCTTTCCGGCCCCCCCACCCCAATGGCTGCGCTGGCAGATCGCGGAAGTCTGTCGAAGGCGGGGTGGGTCCGGTTGAGGGGGCGTGAGCCGCATGGATGCGGCGACCGAGCTTACAGGGACGTACTTGCAGCGTCCCCCTCAACCGGACCCACCCCGCCAACCCTCAGGAAACCAGCTGCTGCCCTTGACGTTGACGTTGAATTTGCTTCGGCAGGTGCAGGGCTGCAAGCCCTGCCGAACCCCCCTCAACCCTTACTGGAGAAGGGAACGCAGCATCCACGCATACTTCTCGTGGGTCTGCAGGCGCTGGGTCATCAGATCTTCGGTCGGGGCGTCGTCGGCGTCGTCGGCCACATCCAGCACTTCACGTGCCGTACGGCAGACCGCTTCGTTGGCGACCACCAACTGGCGTACCATTTCACGCCAGTCCGCACTGTCGGTCAGGCCCGGCTCCTCGACGATCGAGGTCAGCGCAGCAAATTCCCGGTAGGAGCCCGGGGCATTGAAGCCCAGTGCGCGGATGCGCTCGGCCACATCGTCCAGTGCCGCCCACTGCTCGGTGTACTGCGTCTCGAACATGGTGTGCAGCGAGTTGAACATCGACCCGGTGACATTCCAGTGGAAGTTGTGGGTCTTCAGGTAGAGCGTGAACGCATCGGCCTGGAACCGCGCCAGACCGTCGGCAATCTTCTTGCGATCGCCCTGGGTGATCCCGATATCGATGTTGGGGGCCGACGGCGCCGATGCCGCAAGCTTCTGCTTGCCGGTCTTGGGCTTGGTCGTGCTCTTGGTCTTCGCCATGGGGTTCCTCCTTGTGGAATCGTTGGCCTTCACAATAAATCAGTCTTGATGACTGGTCGCATTCAAAGTTTTAAACGAACCGATTGATGAACGCTATCGACAAAATGCCGCAGTCCCGCCAGCGCCAACAGCGTGCCGCCATTGACGGTGCCATGAGCCGCGACCGTGGACGATTGCTGGGAATGCTCTCGCGTTGCCAGGCCAAGCCACAGGATGCGGCGTTGGCCGCCACCTTCGAGCAGGCCTTGCAGGTATCGGTGCAGCGCCGGCAGGCGCGGGCGCAACAGCAGCCGTCCATTACTCTGGACCCGCAGCTGCCGATTGCGCGTGAAGCCGAGACGATCACCCAGCTGATCCGTGACCACCAGGTGGTGGTGATCGCCGGTGAAACCGGTTCGGGCAAGACTACCCAGCTGCCGAAACTGTGCCTGGCCGCCGGCCGTGGCCAGGCTGGCATGATCGGTTGCACCCAGCCGCGCCGGATCGCCGCGCGTGCAGTGGCCAGTCGAGTGGCCCAGGAGCTGCAGAGCGAGCTGGGGCAGCTGGTCGGCTACCAGGTGCGCTTCAACGACAAGGTCGGCGAAGACACCCGCATCAAGTTCATGACCGACGGCATCCTGCTGGCGGAAATCGCCAGTGACCGCTGGTTGTCGAACTACGACACGATCATCGTCGACGAGGCGCACGAACGCAGCCTCAACATCGACTTCCTGCTGGGCTACCTGAAGCAGCTGCTGCGCAAGCGCCCGGACCTGAAGCTGATCGTCACCTCGGCCACCATCGATACCGAACGCTTCGCCCAGCATTTCGACAATGCGCCGGTGATCAGCGTGGAGGGCCGTACCTATCCGGTGGAGGTTCGCTATCGCGCGCTGGAAGGTGAGGGCGAAGCGCAGGGCGAGCGCACGGTCAACGATGCCATTGTCTCGGCGATCGATGAAATCACCCGCCTGGATGCGCGCGGTGACGTACTGATCTTCCTGCCCGGCGAGCGCGAGATCCGCGATGCGCACCAGTCGCTGGAGCGCCGCAAGTACCGCAATACCGAGGTGCTGCCGCTGTACGCGCGGTTGTCCAACCAGGACCAGGACCGCGTGTTCAACCCGGGCCCGAACCGGCGCATCGTGCTGGCCACCAACGTGGCCGAAACCTCGTTGACGGTGCCGCGTATCCGCTACGTGGTCGATCCCGGTTTTGCCCGTGTAAAGCGCTACAGCCCGCGCAACAAGCTCGACCGCCTGCACATCGAGCCGATCTCGCAGGCCAGCGCCAACCAGCGCAAGGGCCGCTGCGGCCGTGTGGCCGAGGGCATCTGCTACCGCCTGTACGCCGAAGCCGACTTCCAGGCACGGTCCGAATTCACCGATCCGGAGATCCGTCGCTCCAGCCTGGCCGGGGTGATCCTGCGCATGCTGCAGCTTGGCCTGGGGCGGATCGAGGACTTCCCGTTCCTGGAGGCCCCCGACGAACGTGCGGTGGCCGATGGCTGGCAGCATCTGACCGAGCTGGGCGCGATCGACAGCGAGCGCCATCTGACGGCGATCGGCAAGCAGATGTCGCGCCTGCCGGTGGACGTGAAACTGGCACGCATGCTGGTGGCTGCGCAGGCGGCCGGTTGCCTGCGGCCGATGCTGGTGATCGCCTCGTTCCTGGGAATCCAGGACCCGCGCGAACGCCCACCCGAAGCACGCGGCGCGGCTGACAGCGCGCATGCGCAGTTTGCCGACGGTCGCTCTGAATTCGTGGGTGTGCTGCGCCTGTGGGATGCCTATCGCCAGGCCCACGAGGATCTGACGCAGTCCAAGCTGCGCGACTGGTGTGGCCGCCATTTCCTTGGTTTCCTGCGCATGCGCGAATGGCGTGAACTGCATCGGCAGCTGCGCCTGTTGTGCGAGGAGCTGGGCTGGAAGGAGGAAGCCGGCGAGGCTGCGATGTCGCCGTTGCTGGCCGGCAGCAGTGCACCGCCTGCGGCCCGTGATGATGCCACTGCAGTGAAGGCCACCCGTGGCCAGCTGCACCGTGCCGCGCGCCTTGCCCGCGAAGGCAAGGCTGAAACCGCACCTGCGCCGGTTGCCGCGCGCGCGCAGAAGGACCAGGCCCCGGACGGTGGTGGTTACAGCGAGCGTGCGCGCGCCGCTGCCTATCAGACCCTGCACCGCGCGCTGGTCGCCGGTCTGCCGACGCAGATCGGCCACCGCACCGACAAGGGCGATTTCCAGGCGCCGCGCCAGCGTCGCTTCCTGCCGTTCCCCGGCTCGACGCTGTCCAAGCGACCACCGCCGTGGCTGCTGGCGGCCAACCTGCTGGACACGCAGAAGGTATGGGGCATGACCCTGGCGGCGATCGAGCCGGACTGGGTGATCGCCGAACTGCCGCACCTGCTGCTGCGCAAGCACTTCGATCCACACTGGTCACGCGCGCAGGGCCAGGTGCTGGCCTCAGAGCAGATCAGCCTGTTCGGGCTGGTACTGGCACCGAAAAAGCCGGTGCACTTCGGCCGCATCAACCCCGGCGAAGCGCACGATATCTTCGTGCGGCAGGCACTGGTGACCGGCGAGATCAACACGCGCGCCAGCTTCGTGGCCGACAACCAGAAAGTGCTGGAGCAGGCGCGCGAGGAAGAAGCCAAGCTGCGCCGTGCCGGCATCGTGGCCGACGAGGACTGGCAGGCACGCTGGTACCTGGACCGGGTGCCACCGCAGATCCACTCGGCCTCCGGACTGGATGCCTGGTGGAAGGCGTTGCCACCGGAACAGCGCAAGGCCCTGCACTGGTCGCTGGTTGACCTGTTGCCGGGCGAGGGTAGTGAACAGGAGCGCTTCCCCAAGTACCTGGCACTGGGCCAGGCGCGGTTGCCGCTGCACTACCGGTTCGAGCCGGGCGCCGACGACGACGGGGTGACCCTGGACGTGCCGCTGCATCTGCTCAATGCGCTGGACCCGGTGCAGCTGGGCTGGCTGGCACCCGGCTTCGTGGCCGACAAGGCGGCCGCGCTGATCCGGAGCCTGCCCAAGGCGATGCGCCGCAACTATGTGCCGGCGCCGGATTTCGCGCGTGCGTTCCATGAGGCCTTCGCGCAGCCCAGCGCCGATGCGATCGGTGGCGAGCTGGCGCGCTTCCTGTCACGCGCCACCGGCGCCAAGGTGGCGTCAACCGATTTCGATCCGGGCTCGATCGAGCCGCACCTGCACATGAACCTGCGCCTGCGCGACGAGAACGGCAAGGTGCTGGCGACATCGCGCGATCTGGATGCGTTGCGTGCGAGCTTCGGTGGTCGTGCCGGCGATGCATTTGCTGCCCGCGCCGGACGCGAGATGGCGGCCGATGGCCTGCGCAGCTTCCCGGCCACGCCGATTCCGCTGCAGGTGCCGGGCGAGGCCGGCGTGCCCGCGTATCCGGCATTGCTGGATGAGGAAGACAGCGTTGCCCTGCGCATCTTCGCAGACCGGCAACAGGCAGAAGAGGCGCACCCGCTGGGTGTTCGTCGCCTGCTCGAGATCGGCCTGGGCGAGAAGATCAAGCAGGCACGCAAGCAGTTGCCGGTGGCGGCAAAGACCGGTCTTCTGTACGCCTCGATTGAAACCCAGGAGCGCCTGCGGGGCGATCTGGTCAATGCAGCACTGAACGCCGTGCTCGCCGATGGGCTGGGCGACATCCGCGATGCGGCTGCGTTCGAGCAGCGTCGCGAGCATGCGGCCAGGGCATTGTTCGGCGAGGCCATGCAGCGCCTGAAGCTGGCCGAATCGATCCTGGCGCTGGTGGCCGAGTTGAAACCAATGCTGGAAGCGCCGTTGATGGGGTGGGCGCGTGGCAACCTGGATGACATGGAGGCGCAGCTGGCCGGGCTGATCCATCCGGGCTTCCTGCGTGACACCCCGGCCGACGCGTTGGCGCAGTACCCGCGCTACCTGAAGGCGATGATTCTGCGCACCGAACGCGCCAAGCGCGATCCCCCGCGTGACCAGGCGCGCATGCTGGAACTGCACCCGTTCCTGGAGGCCCTGCAGGCGGGGCAGCAGCAGGGCCTGCGTGAGCGGCCGCAGTGGCAGGCGCTGCGTTGGGACCTGGAGGAACTGCGGGTCTCGTTGTTCGCCCAGGAACTGGGCGCGCGCACCGGCATTTCTGCCAAGAAGCTGGCGCAACGGGTCACCGCGCTGCGCCAGCTGTAATGCGGTAGCGCCGGGCCACGCCCGGCGTCTTCCTTCACGCCGTTACTTGGTGCGACGCACCTTGGGCTGGGTGTTCACGCCTTCGACCTTCAGGTACCACACGCCCATCACGCCGGGGCTGATGCTGACCTTCGGCGACTGCTTGCGCACGCCGGACACCGCGGTGGTATCGGTCTGTTCCCACTGCTGGCCGTTGTCGAGCACATAGATCCGACCCTTGCCGAAACCACGGAACTCGCCCTGCAGCACACCGCTGATCGGCTCGTTGCTGCCGAAGTCGAAGAAGCCACGGTTCTTCACGATCACTTCCTGGCGACCTTCCTCGCGTGCTTCTTCGCGCACGGCCGCGACCGCCTGGGTGGTGGCCGCTTCCACCTTGCCCTGCAGCCAGCGGTTGAGCGTGGCCAGTTCGTCGGCATCGAGCTTGTCCAGGCCGGCGGCCTTGAATTCGGCGGGCGACATCTGCTGCTGCAGATCGCCCTGCACCACGCGCTGGGCCAGCGCAGGCGCCGAGAGGGACAGCAGCACGACGGCACAGGCCAGCAGGCGCGGGCGGAATGGCAGGGTGATCGAAGACATGGCGGAACTCTCCCGGGGTTGTCCGCGAGTGTAGCGGCATGTCCACATTCCGGGCGATGGCAGCTGCGGCGATTGTTCCTGAACGGCTGCGGCGCTAGTGTAGGGGCCTCTGTCTTGCCTGCTCGATGCTGTGAACCGCGCTTCCGTACCCGGCCTGGATGCCTTGTTGAACCGTCCCTCGGCAGCCGTGCTGCCTGCTCCGCTGCGCCAGGCCCTGCGCGAGCACTGGGAAGCCCCCGATTGCGACCCGCAGATGCGTGCCAGCTGGTCGGTGCTGGGCGACACCCTGGATGCGCTGGCAATGCTTTCGGCCGACGAAGGCGCGGTGGTGGCGGCCCTGCTGTTCGACCTGCCGGGCCTGCGTGTGCATCTGGATGCGTTGCCGCTGGGCAGCCACAAGGCGGCGGTGGTCGGCCTGCTGGATGGCCAGGATGCGGCCGATCCGGTCTGGGCCCTGCATGCCGGCCGCGAGGCTGGCCGCAACAGCGAGGGCCTGCGCCGGCTGCTGCTGGCGATCATCCGTGACCTGCGGGTGGTGCCGATCCTGCTGGCCCGCCAGTTGGCGCGCATGCGCGCGGCCGACAAGCTGGACGAGGAACAGCGCCGCGCGCTGGCCCAGCTGACCCGCGACATCCATGCGCCCCTGGCCAACCGGCTGGGCATCTGGCAGTTGAAGTGGGAACTGGAAGACCTGGCGTTCCGACACCTCGAACCGGACACCTACCGGCGCATCGCGCGCGAGGTGGACGAAACCCGCATCGCGCGCGAGCGCTATGTCGAGAACGTAAAGAAGGTGCTGTCGCGCGAACTGGGCGTGCAGGGCATCCGCGCTGAAGTCAGTGGCCGGCCCAAGCACATCTACAGCATCTGGCGGAAGATGCAGAAGAAGCGCCTGGCGTTCGATCAGCTGTACGACATCCGCGCAGTGCGGGTGATGGTCGACGATGTCGCGGCCTGCTACGCCGCGCTGGGCGTGGTGCATGCGCTGTGGGCACCGGTGCCGAGCGAGTTCGACGATTACATCGCCCGGCCCAAGGCCAACGATTACCGCTCGCTGCACACCGCGGTGGTCGGCCCGGAAGGGCGCACCATCGAAGTGCAGATCCGGACCCATGACATGCACGCGCAGGCGGAGCTGGGCGTTGCCGCGCACTGGAAGTACAAGGAAGGCGGCAAGGGCGCGGAGAAGTCGTTCGACCGCAAGATCACCTGGATGCGCCAGCTGCTGGAGCAGGCCCAGGACGGGCAGGGCAATGAACTGGCCGGAGCGCTTGATGCCGAGCTGACCGAGGACCGGGTCTATGCGCTCAGCCCGAAGGACGAGGTGCTGGACCTGCCGCAAGGT
This sequence comes from Stenotrophomonas sp. STEN046, assembly GCF_056759755.1. Taxonomy (NCBI): domain Bacteria; kingdom Pseudomonadati; phylum Pseudomonadota; class Gammaproteobacteria; order Lysobacterales; family Lysobacteraceae; genus Stenotrophomonas; species Stenotrophomonas sp. STEN046. The sequence goes on along the minus strand of NZ_JBRRDR010000071.1, from coordinate 8,155 downwards.
GCCACGCCGCTGGATTTTGCTTACCAGGTGCACACCATGGTCGGCCACCGTTGCCGTGGCGCCAAGGTCAACGGCCGCATCGTGCCGTTGACCTACCGCCTGCGCAGCGGCGACCGCGTCGAGATCCTGACCGGCAAGGAAGCCGATCCGCGCCGGGACTGGCTGATGCCGGCAAACGGCTTCCTGGCCAGCAATCGCTCGCGCGAGAAAGTGCGCAGCTGGTTCCACAAGCTCGACCGCGCGCGCAACGTGCACGCCGGGCGTGAGCTGCTTGAGCGTGAGCTGAAGCGGCTGGGCCTGCAGCATTCGGATCTGACGGCTGCGGCGAAGAAATTCCATGCCGACAGTGTCGACGACCTGTACATCCAGGTCGCGCTTGGCGACACCGGTCCGAACCAGGTGAGTCGTTCGCTGCTGGAAGCCGAGCGGGCGGCCAGCCAGCCCGCACCGGCGCCGACACTGCCGCGGGCGACCGCGCGCCGTGAGAACCTGGGCAAATCCAAGTTCACCGTGCAGGGCGTGGGCAACCTGCTGGTGCAGCTGGCACGGTGCTGCCAACCGGTGGCCGGCGAGCCGATCGTCGGCTACCTGACCCGTAGCCGGGGTGTCACCGTGCATCGTGCAGACTGCGTGGCGCTGGCCCGGTTGGCCGCGAGCAGCCCGCAGCGCATCCTGCCGGTTGAATGGGGCCAGGCCGGCGGCGGTTATGAGGTGGACGTGGTGGTCGATGCGGTCGACCGCCGCTGGCTGCTGAAGGACATCACCAATCTGATCGCACAGGAAGACGCCTACGTGCTCGACATCCACAGCGACAACGTCCGCAACAGCGGCCGCGCGCACCTGCGGCTGCGCTTGAAGGTCAGCGACTATGGCCAGTTGTCGAACCTCCTGGGCAAGCTGGATGCGTTGCCCGGTGTCAGCGAGGCCCGTCGTCTGGGCTGAGCTTCACGCAGCCCCGGCTACCCTGCACGCATGGAACGCGAGCCCCCGCATCGCTCACACGGCGCCGCACATCCGGCGCTCGACCGCGTTCGCCGCGAAGGCCGCTGGTGGTGGCTGCAGGCGCGTCATGCGCGGCAGGTCTGGCGCTGGGCGCTGCTGGCGGCGGCCACGGTGTTCGTGCTGCTGGTGCTGGTGCGCAAACCATTGGCGGACTGGTTCTGGGATGAGCCACAGATCGAGCAGCTGCTGGCCGAGGGTGATCGCGCGCTGGCCGCAGGGCGCCTGAGCGCGGCCGATGGCAGCGGTGCGCGCGAGCGCTACCAGGCGGTGCTGGCACTGGATGGCGACCGTCCGCAGGCGCGGCAGGGCCTGGCCCGCACCGGCGCGGCAGCCTTGCAGCACGCGCAGCAGCGTCTGCAGGCCGGCGACCTGGAGGGCTGCGCGCAGGCATTGGCACTGGCGCGTGAGCTGCAGGTGCCACGCGCCGAAGCCGACGCGTTGGCCCAGCAGCTGCAGGCACGTCGTCGCGCCGGTGCCGGTATCGGTGCGTTGCTCGCGCAGGCACGCAACGCGTTTGCCGCCGGCCGGCTGGATGACGGCGAAAGCAGCGCCTTGCCGTTGTTCCAGCGCGTGCTGACCCTGCAGCCGGACAACCTGCCTGCGCTGGAAGGCCGCGAGGATGCGTTGAGCGATCTGCTGCAGCACGCACGTGCGCAGGCCGGGCGCGGCGAACTGACCACGGCTGCGGCGATCCTGCAGCGCGCCGGCCAGTTCGATGCGGGACATCCGGACCTTCCTGCCAGCCAGGAAGCGCTGGCACGGGCGATCGACCAGCGGTTGCAGCAGGCGCAGCGTGCGCTCAAGCGGCAGCAGCTGGAGACCGCTGCGGAGGGTTTCCTGGCGGTGCTGGCAGTGACCACCGACGATCCCACTGCGCTGCGCGGGCGCGAGCAGGCCCTGCAGGCACTGCTGGCACGCAGCCAGAAACGTGCCGATGATTTCCAGTTCGAGGCCGCCGCAAAGGATGCTGCGCTGGCCGCCCGGCTGGGTGCCTCGCCGCTTGCGCAGCAGCAGTTGGAGCAGCGCCTGCAGCGCGCGCGGCAGGCAAGCCAGTCATTGCAGCAGCCGGGCATCAGTAGTGCCCAGCGCGAGCGCCAGCTGCGCGACCGGTTGCGCCAGATCGATCGTGCCGAACGTGCGGGGCAGTGGATCAGCCCTCCCGGGCACAGCGCGTTTGATGCATTGCGCGAAGCGCAGGCGCTGGCGCCCCGCGATACGCGGGTCAAGGCCGCAGCTGCGCGCCTGCTGCCGGCCAGCAGGGCCTGCTTCGATGACAACCTGCGGCAGAACCGGGTGCAGGCTGCCGGCGCGTGCCTGCAGGCCTGGCAGACGCTGGCGCCCACCGCAGCGGCGCTGCCGGATGCGCGCGCACGCCTGGCGCAACGCTGGCTGGCCATCGGCAGTGAACGCCTGGGACGGGGCGATGTGGAGTTCGCGGCATCTGCGGTGGAGCAGGTGCGACGGCTGCAACCGGACCTGCCCGAGTTGCCCGCGTTCGAGGACCGCCTGCGGCATGCAGGCGGCCACGTCGACTAGTCGAAGAACACCCGCTGTACGGTTGCCGACGCCGCATCCAGCGAGAAATGCTCGGCCACGTTGGCCAGCCCGGCGCTGGCCAGCTGCTGCCACAGCTGCGGGTCCTGGTAGAGACGCACCACCGCATCGGCGAAGCCGGCGGCATCATCGGCGACCAGCACGTCGTGGCCAGCGCGCAGGTGCATGCCTTCCACCGCGCAGGTGGTGCCGACCACCGGCTGGCCGTGGGCCATGCTCAGGTTGATCTTGCCCTTCACGCCGGCACCGAAGCGCAGCGGGGCGATGGCAATGCGCGCGCCATCCATGTACGGCACGATGTCCTCCACGAAGCCGTGCATCAGCACGCCCGGCTGGGCAGCGGCCAGCGTCAGCAGCGACTCCGGTGCGCCCGCGCCGATGCAGTGCAGTTGCACCTGCGGCAGTGCCGCGCGGATGCCAGGGAACACCTCGGCGATGAACCATTCCATGGCATCCAGGTTCGGCGGGTGGCGGAACCCGCCGACGAACACCAGATCGTGCCGCTGCGCGAATGGCGCGCCACTGCCGGCGACCTCGTGCAGGTTGGAAATCAGTTCCACCCGCACCTGCGGTGCATCGGCCAGCAGCTGTTCGCGCTCGGCGGCGCTGACCAGCACGGTGATGTCGCACTGGTCCATCACTGCCAGCTCGCTGGCACGGGTGCGCTCGGCATTGCGCAGCAGGCCCGCATCGCCGGCCACTTCCGCCCCCCGGCGCTCACGCAGGTAGTGCAGGTCAACGGTATCGAACACGGTGCGTGCCTGCGGCGCGTAACGTGCGAGCAGCGGCAGGCATTCGTTGGCGACATGGTGGCGCACCATCATCACGACATGGAAGCGGCCGCCGTGGGCGCGCAGCCAGCCGGCCACACCTTCCAGGAACGGCGCGTACCAGACTTCCACGCCCATCCGCTGCAGTGCCTCGGTGGCCGCGCCACCGTGTTCGCGCCGGGTCGGCACGAACACCACGTGCGCACCGCCCTGCAGCAGCAGGCGGATCAGGTTCACCTGCCGCAGCGAGCCGGAATCGCGCTCCGGGCGGGGCACCTCCTCATCCAGGATCAGCACCTGGCGGCGGCCTGCCAGCAGCAATGCGGGCGAGGGCACTTCGCCCACGGCCGGATGACGTGCCAGTTCGGCCGCCCATCGTTCAGCGAAAACGCCCTGGTTGCGCACCTGGTAGGCCTTCACGCCGCTGCCGGTGTCGGTGCCGTTGCTGGTGCCTTCGTCGTGGATCACCCGGCTGGCCGGCTGCACCAGCACGCGCAGGCCCAGTGCACGCACGCGGAAGGCCAGGTCGGTGTCTTCGTAGTAGGCCGGCTTGTAGCGGCTGTCGAAACCGCCCAGCTGCTGCCACAGTGCGCGCGGCAGCATCAGCGCGGCGCCGGAACAGTAGTCCACGTCGCGCAGGCTGGCAAAGCGCGGATCATCGGCCGCTTCGAAACGGCCGTAGCTCCAGCCACTGCCATCGGCGAAGATCACCCCGCCGGACTCCTGCAGGCGGCCGTCGGGGTACAGCAGCTGGCTGCCGACCAGGCCGGCAGCGGGGGTGGTGGCGAAGGTGGACAGCAATGCATCCAGCCAGCCCGGCTGCGGCACCGTATCGTTGTTGAGCAGCACCACATAGCGGCCGCGCGCGCGCGACACCCCGTCATTGCAGGCTTCGATGAAGCCGCCGTTGCGCGCGCGCACTTCGTAGCGCAACCCGCTGATCTGCGGCATCCACTGCACGGTCTCATCGCTGCTGCCGTCGTCCACCACCAGGATCTCGCAGGCCACTGCCGGCGGGTGCGCGGCGAGTGCGCGCAGGCAGGCCAGGGTGTGCTCGACATGGTTGTAGACCGGAATGACGATGCTCACTTCCGGTGCATCGCTGCCGGGCACGGCGAACGGCGCGAACGGTTGCGCCGCTGGCAGGTACAGGGGGGTGCGCGGCGCCGGAACGGCGCGCTGGGTGTGGACCCGGATGCGCTGCCAGGTGGCCCGCCAGCCGCGGGTGCGCAGGCTGGCCAGGCTGCGTCGGGCCAGGCCGGTCAGGCGGTTCAGCAGGTAGCGGATTTCGGCCAGGGACATCGCCATCCGGTTGCAACTCCAGCTTAAGCAGGGGGGCCGGGAGAATTCGCCTGCCGCAGCGGCTGGGGTAGACTCGCCAGACCCTACATTGTCGCATTCCCGTGCCCCGACGCTACGATTCAGACGACATCGACGATTTCGACGACGACGACCAGCAGGACGGCAGTCCGCTCTGGCGGCGCCGACTGATCACCTGGAGCATGGCGGCGGTCGCGTTGGGATTGGGTTTCCTGATCCCCTATACGCTGTACCTGAACCAACAGGTGACCCAACGCTTCGGCGAACTGCGCTGGCAGATCCCCACGCGCGTGTATGCACGCCCGCTGGTGCTGGTGCCGGGCAAGGCGATGGATGCGGCAACCCTGAAGACCGAGCTTGCCGCTTCGGCCTATCGCGATGATGGCCAGGGCAAGGAACCGGCCACCTATGCGGTGCAGGGCGGGCGCTTCGTCATTTCCAGCCGTGGTTACAACGATGTGGATGGCCAGGTCGCTGCGCGCCGGGTCGAGATGTCGCTGTCCGGCGGCAGCATCGCCTCGCTGCGCGATGCCGACAGCCGCAAGGCGTTGAAGGCCGCCCGCCTGGATCCTGCGCGCATTGCCACGCTGTATGGGCAGAAGCAGGAAGAGCGCCGGCTGATCCGCATGAACGAGGCCCCCGACCTGCTGGTGACCGGCCTGCAGGCAGTGGAGGACAAGGACTTCAACCGCCACCACGGCATCGATCTGTCCGGCATCGCGCGTGCGGTGTGGGTGACGGTCCGCTCCGGCGGGCAGAGCCGCCAGGGTGCTTCCACCCTGACCCAGCAGCTGGCCCGCAGCGGCCTGCTCGGCATCGGCAAGGAACAGACGGTCACCCGCAAGTTCAACGAGGTGCTGTACGCACTGATCATGGAAGCGCGCTACGACAAGCGCACCATCTTCGAGGCGTACCTCAACCAGGTGTACCTGGGCCAGCGTGGCAGCCAGGCGATCCATGGCATGTCTTCCGGTGCCGAGTTCTGGTTCGGCCGCGACCTGTCGTCGCTGGAGCCGGAACACATCGCGCTGCTGATCGGCCTGGTCAAGGGCCCGTCCTACTACGATCCCCGGCGCAATCCCGAACGCGCGCTGGACCGTCGCAACTTCGTGCTGGGCAAGCTGCACGAGGCGACCCTGATCGACGACGCCGAGTACCAGCGTGCGTTGAAGGCACCGCTGGGCGTGCCCAAGACCCCCGGCCTGGTGGCGGCCAACCGCTTCCCGGCCTACGTTGACCTGGTGCGTCGCCAGCTGGGCCATGACTATCCGGAATCGGCGCTGCAGGGTGCCGGGCTGAGCGTGATGAGCGGCATGTCGCCGTCCGCGCAGGCGTATGCCGAAGGCGCGGTGACGCGCACCATCAAGTCGCTGGAAAGCAAGCGTCGCCCGGAACTGCAGGCCGGCATGGTGATGACCGACGTGCACAACGGCGATGTGATCGCTGTGATCGGCAGCCGTGAAGTTTCCGAGGTCGGCTTCAACCGCGCCATCGAAGCGCAGCGTCCGGTCGGCTCGCTGCTGAAGCCGTTCGTGTACCTGCTGGCGCTTGCGCAGCCGGACCGCTATTCGCTGGCCAGCTGGGTGGACGATTCACCGGTGACCGTGCAGCTCAGCCGCGGCCGCAACTGGAACCCGGGCAATGCGGACAACCGCAGCCACGGCACCGTGCGGCTGATTGATGCCTTGGCCCATTCCTACAACCAGGCCACCGTTCGCGTGGGCATGCAGGTCGGCCCGGAGCGGGTGACCCAGTTGATCCACGTGCTGGCGGGCATCAAGGCCGAGGCGAATCCGGCGGTGATCCTCGGTTCGACCGACCAGAGCCCCTACGCGATGGCGCAGCTGTACCAGTTCCTGGCTTCGGGTGGCGAGATCCAGCCGTTGCATGCGGTGCGTGGTGTGCTCGATCCGCAGGGCAAGCTGCTCAAGCGCTATGACAAGACCCCGGCGCCGGCGCAGGAAGGCGATTCCATTGCCGCCAACCTGATCAGCATCGGTCTGCAGCAGGTGGTTGCCAGCGGTACCGCGCAGCGACTGAACGCCGATGGCCTGGGCCGCCTGCAGCCGGCCGGCAAGACCGGTACCACCAATGATGGCCGCGACAGCTGGTATGCCGGTTACACCGGCGACCACCTGGCGGTGATCTGGATGGGCAACGACCAGAACGAACAGGCCGGCCTGTACGGCGCCACCGGTGCGATGCGGGTGTGGTCGGGCATCTTCCAGCGCCTGCCCAGCGCGCCGCTGAAGGTCAGCAACAAGGGCCTGGACTGGCAGCCGGTCGCTGCCACCGGTACCAACAGCACCGATGAAGGTTGCCCGGGTGCGCGGCGCTTCCCGTTCGTGGTGGGCTATGCCCCCGCTTACGAGCCGTGTGCACCGGCGGCCGTGCCCGAAGGGCAGGGCGATGCCGAGGGCGAAGGCGGTGGCTGGCGCAGCTGGTTCGGCCTGGATCGCAAGCCGGAGCCCGCCGCTGAACCTGCCGCTGCGCCTGCGGCAGCGACTCCTCCTCCAAGCCGGTAATGCCGATGACACGTCGTTTTCTCATTCAACCCCTGCTCCTGAGTGGCCTCAGCCTGGCATTGGCGGCCTGCGTGAGCAGCGCGCCGCAGGTGGTCAAGCCGGTTGACACCACCACGCCGGCCCAGCGCCTGGCCGCGGTGGAAACCGCCGCCGGCCCGGACGACCAGGAACTGTCGGTGCAGCCGTTGCGTGATTCGCAGGTGGAAGATCTGCGGCAGACCGCGCTGAGCCAGCGCCAGGCCAACGATCTGGCCGCTGCGGCCGCCAGCCTGGACCAGGCACTGCAGATCGTTGCCGGCGATCCGTCGGTACTGCAGGAACGCGCGGAACTGGCGCTGTTGCAGGGCAAGTGGGCGGAGGCGGAAACCTTCGCGCGCAAGGCGGTGGATCTGGGCTCGAAGACCGGCCCGCTGTGCCGCCGGCACTGGGCGACGATCGAACAGGCACGTTTGGCGCGTGGCGAGAAGGAAAACGCGGTGTCGGCGCATGCGCAGCTGGAAGGCTGCACCGTGCCGGGGATCAAGCGGTACTGAGTTTCCAGCCAACGGCGCAGCCCCTCGTGGCTGTGGGTTGGTCGCTGAAGCCAGAAGCAAAAGCCGCGCTGGGCCGGGCGGGGCAGGTTCGCGGGGGACGCCGTGAACCCGTCCCTGGGGGCTTGGCCGCGGCATCCATGCCGCGGACACCCCCGCGAACCCACCCCGCCCGGCCTCTGACAGTTTCCGTGTGTATCCAGCCACGGAAAAGAAAAATCAAATCAAAAGCGGGTCGCGCGCTGCGCGCACTTGCCATTTTCCTTTTCCTTCCCCGTTCCACCAACCGCTTCTGAAATGGCAGTCGAGCAAGCTCGACGCTACGCCGCGCGTGCATCCGTCACCGGGAAATTGTCGACGGCGGGGGGGGGGGGGGCGGGCCGCCGGCGTGGGGGCCGGCGTGGGGCGGGCCGCCCCCCCCGGGGGGGGTTTGGGGGGGGGGGGGGGGCGCGCC
>NZ_JBRRDR010000070.1:0-15229 GCF_056759755.1 Stenotrophomonas sp. STEN046 | reverse complement strand
GGCCCCCCCCGGCGCGGGCCGGGCCGGCCATGGGCGGGGGGGGGCGGCGGTGGGGGGCCCTCCGGGGGGTTGGGCGGGCCGCTACCGCTTTGCCGGACATGGCGGAAAACAGCGTTCACCGCGGCCATGACCTCCCGCCCATGCGCTGCGCTGAACGACTGTTAAGCTCCAAGGCTTACACCCTTCCCGGAGCTGTCCATGCGTCGCCGCGTCCTTGCCATCGCATCCTCCCTCGCCCTGCTGGCCGCGCCGGCCTTCGCGGCGCCGCACGCCACCACCCTGCCCCCGGCCTCGCTGGCTACGGCCGCACAGCTGCGCGACCAGGCCCTGGCCGATGACACCGGCTGGAAGGTGGTTGAATCGCTGACCACCGAGATCGGACCGCGCATCGCCGGCAGCGAAGCCGATGCCCGCGCCGTGGCCTGGGCCGAGGCCAAGTTCAAGGCGCTGGGCTTTGACAAGGTCTGGAAGGAACCGGTGACCTTCCCCAAGTGGGAGCGCCGCAGTGAACACGCCGCGGTGGTTGGCAGGAGCCAGCAGCCGCTGCAGATCACTGCACTGGGTGGCAGCCCGGGCGGGACGGTCGAGGCCGAGGTCGTGCGCTTTGCCGACCTTGCCGCGCTGCAGGCCGCGCCAGCCGGCTCGCTGAAGGGCAAGATCGCTTTCGTGGATTACCAGATGCTGCCGTTCCGCGATGGCCGCGACTACGGCCGCGGCGGCGCGATCCGCAGCAAGGGTCCCTCCGAGGCGATCCGCAAGGGCGCCGTCGGCTTCCTGATGCGTTCGGCCGGTACCGATTCGCACCGTGTGCCGCATACCGGTATCACCCGTTTCGATGACGGCCTGACCCCGGTGCCGTCCGCTGCACTGTCGGTACCTGATGCCGACCAGCTGGCGCGCCTGCTCGCCCGTGGCGCGACCACGGTGAAGGTTGCACTGGATTGTGGCTGGGATGGCACGGCCACCTCGTACAACGTGATTGGCGAGATCACCGGTCGCTCACTGCCGAAGGAAGTGGTCGTCATCGGCGGCCATCTCGATTCGTGGGACCTGGGCACCGGTGCGGTGGATGATGGTGCAGGTGTAGGCATCACCATGGCGGCCGGACATCTGATCGGCCAACTCAAGCAGGCGCCAAAGCGCACCATCCGCGTGGTGGCCTTCGCCAACGAGGAGCAGGGCCTGTACGGTGGCAAGGCGTACGCCGAGGCCCATGCCAAGGATGTCGCCCTGCACCAGCTGGCCGCCGAGAGTGACTTCGGTGCCGGCCGCATCTACGCCTTCAACACCGGTTCGCCGAACCCGGAAAGCTCGCGTGAGGCGACCAGGCAGATCGCCGAGGTGATGAAGCCGCTGGGCATCGAATACGCCGCTGACAAGGGCGGCCCCGGCCCGGATGTAGGCCCGCTGGCGGCCAAGGGCGGCGCGTGGGCATGGCTGGCGCAGGACGGCTCGGACTACTTCCACCTGCACCACACCGCCGACGATACGCTGGACAAGATCGACCCCAAGGCACTGGCGCAGAACGTTGCCGCCTACACGGTGTTCGCCTATCTGGCGGCCGAGGCCGATGGCAGTTTCGGCAGCGAGGCCAAGGCGACCACGCCGCCGAACGAGTGATGCGGTAGCGCCGGGCCACGCCCGGCAAGCGCGGCGGCAACGAAAGGGTGCGGACCCAGGTCCGCACCCACCAGTGCAGGCTCAGCTACCCACGAGCCTCACCCCTCCCAGGCCCTGGTATTGCGAACCCCCAGCAGCTTCGGATTGAACAGCGGATCTCGCTTGTTCCCACGCTGCTGCTCGTAATCGCGCAGCGCTGCCAGCGCCGGCTTCTGCAGCAGCAGGATGGCGATGATGTTCAACCAGCTCATCATCCCAACGCCGATATCGCCCAATGCCCACGCCACGGTTGCCGTGTTCATCGCCGAATACCCGGTGGCGGCCAGGAACAGCAGCTGGAACACGCCCATCAGCACACGTCCCGGCCGGTCGCGGCAGAGATAGCTGACGTTGGTCTCCGCCATGTAATACAGCGCAAGAATGGTGGTGAACGCGAACGGCAGGATGGCCAGCGCAACGAAGGATCGGCCAAAGCCCGGCAATGCAGATTCGACCGCGTGCTGCACGAAACGCGGCCCTGCTTCGACCCCGGGCAGATTTCCCAGCAGCAACCGTGCTTCATCAGGCACACCGTTCACCGCCGGGTCGTAAACGTTGTACAGGCCGGTGGAGAGAATCAGGAACGCGGTGGCGCTGCAGACCACCAGGGTGTCGATGTACACCGAAAAGGACTGCACCAACCCCTGCTTGACCGGATGCGAAACCTCGGCCGCCGCCGCCGGATGCGCGCCACTGCCCATGCCGGCTTCATTGGAAAGCACGCCCCGGCGCACACCCCACTGGATGGCGGTACCGATCATCGCGCCGAAGGCGGCATCCACGCCGAATGCGCTGCGCACGACCAGTGCAATCACCTCCGGCACCTTCTCTGCGTTGAGCATCATCACCACGGCCGCGACCAGCAGGTAGGCCACCGCCATCAGCGGCACCACCCATTCGGCCACGCGGGCGATGCGGCGCACCCCACCGACCAGGATCACGGCCAGCACCGCCAGCAATACGCCGGTGGTGACCGCCACGGGAACGTTCCAGGCTTCGTTCACCGCACTGGTGATGGCGTTGGACTGGGTACCTGCCAGCATGGCTCCGGCCATGACCGTGACCACTGCGAACAGCACCGCATACCAGCGCTGGCCGAGGCCCTTCTCGATGTAATACGCCGGACCACCGCGATACTGCCCCTTGGCATCACGATCCTTGTAGATCTGTGCCAGCGTGGATTCAATGAACGCACTGGATGCGCCCAGGAAGGCGACCACCCACATCCAGAAGATCGCGCCCGGGCCACCGAAGGCGATCGCCATGGCAACACCGGCGATGTTGCCCACGCCTACGCGGCTGGACAGTGACAACGACAATGCCTGGAACGGCGACACACCGGCATCGGAACGTTCGTGGCGGAACATCAGCCGCAGCATGTCCGGCAGGGCGCGCAGCTGGATGAAGCGGGTACGCACGCTGAAGTAGAGCCCGGTCAACAGACACAACACGACCAGAAACGGGCTCCACACCACGCCCAGGACCAGATTGATGATGGATTCGATAGTCATCGCAAGGCCCCGGTCAGAAGAACATGCCCAGAGCGATCTGGGGACTGATGATGTGGCCGGCATTGCGCCCGGCTACCGTGAATTCGATACCGGCGATCAACCCCAGGCTGGGGCTGAAGTGATACTCGACCGCCGGCGCGAAGGTGAGGCTGCTGCTGGCCGGGCGGCGCTCATCGATATGACGCGCACCACCCGCACCGTCCGGAACGAACCCGCTGAGGCGTTGTCGGGTTTCCCGATTGGCGGCGACCTCCATCACCCCGACCCAGCGGTCATTGAAGCTGTATTCGGCCCCCATGGAAAAGCCGAGTACCGAGCCGCGCGCGATGTGCCCGTGGAAGCCTTCTTCGGTGCCGTAGACGCTGACACCCGAAATGGAAGTACGCGACGGCGCAGGCCCTGCGCTGAGCTGTGCCCGCCAACGCAGCGGCCGGTCGTTCTGCAACCACACCACCTGCTGCACGCCCAGCGCGGCCACCGTGCGCTGCACGCCATCACCCTGCGCATCCAGCGTATTGCCGGTGATGCGGTCATGCGTGCCGGTGGTGAAGCGCTGCACCAACGCCACCGATACAGCCGGGGTGGTGCCGTCTGCACTGGGCGCCTGCAGCAGATACTGCAGCCGTGCGGTGGTGTCGCCGGCACGGAAGCCATTGCTGCGCGCGCTGCCGGATTCGGCGCGCGATGCGCTCAGATTGACCTGGCCGGTGACGCGATCGCTGAAGCCGTAGATGACAGGAAGCACGACCGTCCAACCGCCGCTGCGCTGATCACTGCGCTGGCGGTCGCCACTGTTGTCGAAGGAGGCCTTGCTGTCGACACGCACCAGATAGGGCTCGACGTACCAGCGCCCCTGCGGCAGGCCGGCAGGATTGGGGGTGATCAGTGGGCCGGTGAAATTGACGCCCTCCAGGCTGCGTTCGCTGGCGTGGGCAGTGGAGATGGCAAGCGCGCTGAGCCCCAGCAGAAGGCAAGCGCGCAGTGTTCCGCGATGGTGGTGGTGCATGGCAACGTTCCTGACCGACGTGAGTGGAATTCCACCGTGCGTCGTGCCCGATACCCGCAACAATGAGATAAGTTCGAAAAACGCGCCGCTGGCGGGAGAAGCAGCGCAATAACGCTGATTCCGACGTCGATCGCAGGGCTTTGGCGACACAGGCCGCAACCGAGCGCTCTGGCAAAGGCCCCGGCAATGCCGTTCACGTCATGCAGCGGCAAGCATGCTTCCAAGTCGGCAAGAGGATTTCATGTAGGTGGCCCCGGCACCACGCGCCGGGGGCGGCCACAACGTCCAGACCAGCTACGCTGGCGTTCGTTGAAACGGTATTCGGCACCCATGGCCCCAGGTACTGCGTTCCGCCCACACAAAAAAACCCGGCCGCAAGGGCCGGGCTCTGTCACTCTGCAGCCGGACGCCGCGGTCAGCTGCCGCGGCGACTTGCCCACTGCGCCAGCAATACTGCAGTTGCCGACGCGACGTTGAGGCTTTCGACGGCGCCACTGCCGGGAATCGACAGCTGCTGGTCGCACTGGCTGGCCAGCCCGCGATCCATGCCTTCGCTTTCCGCACCCATCACATAGACCAGACGGGCCGGCAGCGACGCACGGAACACGTCCTCGCCACCGTCGACCAGGGTCGCGGCCAGGCCGAAACCGGCGGCACGCAGCTGGTCCATCGCCTGTGCGTCTTCGGGCAGCTGCACCAGCGGCACCGACTCGGCGCCACCTTCGGCCACGCGTGCGGCAGCACCGGACAGCGCCAGGGTGCTGTTGGCCGGCAGCAGCAGTGCCTTGACACCAAAGTGCGCGGCCGAGCGCAGGATCGCACCGAAGTTGTGCGGATTGCCGACACCATCCAGCCACAGCGCCAGCGCCGGGCCATCGCCGATATCGGCCAGCCACTGCGCCAGCGGCACCGCCGGCGCGCGCAGCACGTCAGCCACCAGGCCTTCGTGATGGGTGGTGGCGGCCAGCTTGTTGAGGTCGCCCTCCTCCACCACGCGATAGCCCACGCGGTTGGCCACGCACCACTTCAGCACCGGCTGCATGCGCGGGATCAGCGATTCCACCAGGTACAGCTTGCGCAGCGCCTGCGGGCGCTTGTCGAACAGGGCCTGCACGGCGTTCCAGCCATACAGGCGCAGTTCGTCGTTGCCGCGCCCCGGGGGCGGCGGGGTGCCGCCCTCTCGCGGAGGCAGCGGGGTAGCCCGCGGCGGTCGCGACGACGGGCGGCGGGCATTCTTCCAGGGATCATTCACTACGGGACAACTCCAGCTTGCGTTGACGCCAGAAATCGGCGTTCTTGATGCCCAGGGCATCGGGGTCGAAGACCGGGTCCAGGCCCAGCTTCTTCTGTCGTTCGTAATCGCGCAGGGCCAGCATGGCTGGTTTCTGCACGATGAGGATGGCGATGATGTTCAGCCAGGCCATCAGGCCGACGCCGATATCACCCAGCGCCCAGGCCAGGGTGGCGTTGTGGAAGGCGCCGAACACCACCATGCCGATGATGCCAAGGCGCAGCAGCAGCACGGTCAGCGGGCGCTTCCTGTTGTGGTTGACGTAGGTCAGGTTGGTTTCGGCCATGTAGTAATAGGCCATGATCGTGGTGAAGGCGAAGAAGAAGATCGCGATCGATACGAAGGCCGAGCCCCAGCCCGGCAGCACGGCTTCAACACCGGCCTGCGCGTAGCCAGCACCTTCGGGAATACCGGCCAGGCCCTGGAAGATCGGTGCGCCACCCGGCACCGGCGAGTACACGTTGTAGGTGCCGCTGGCCAGGATCAGGAACGCGGTGGCGGTGCACACCATCATGGTGTCGAAGTAGATGGCGAAGGCCTGCACGTAGCCCTGCTTGGCCGGGTGCGAGACCTCGGACGCGGCGGCCGCGTGCGGGCCCGAGCCCTGGCCGGCCTCGTTGGCGTAGATGCCGCGCTTGATGCCCCACTCCACCGCCAAACCCATCATCGCGCCGAATGCTGCATGGGTGCCGAAGGCACTCTTGAAGATGATGCCGAACATTTCCGGCACGCGGTCGTAGTTGATGATCATGATGACGATGGCGGTCAGGATGAAGGCCGCCGCCATGAATGGCACCACCACTTCGGCAAAGTTGGCGATGCGCTTGACGCCACCGAAGATCACCACGCCCAGCAGCAGGGCGACCACGATGCCGATGCCCAGCTTCAGTGCCTGTGCCGATTCCATGCCAAAGGCCTGGCCATCGAGCGGGCCGCACAGCGCCGTACCACGGCAGGCGTTGATGACGCTGTCGGCGATGGCATTGGCCTGCACGCCGGGCATCAGGAAACCGGCAGCGATGATCGTGGCGATGGCGAAGGCCATGGCATACCACTTCAGGCCCATCGCTTTTTCAATGTAGTAGGCCGGGCCACCGCGGTAGCGGCCTTCGGCGTCCTTGGTCTTGTAGATCTGCGCCAGGGTGCATTCCACGTACGAAGTGGACGCACCGAGGAAGCCCATGACCCACATCCAGAAGATGGCGCCGGGGCCACCGAAGGCGATGGCCGTGGCCACACCGGCGATGTTGCCGATGCCCATGCGCCCGGCCATCGACATGGCCAGCGCCTGGAAGGAAGACACGCCGGCCTCGGATTTTTCGCCGGAGACGGTCAGGCGGCACATCTCGACGAAACCACGGATCTGCATGAAGCGGGTGCGCAGGCTGAAGAACAGGCCAGCGGCCAGGCACATGAAGATCAGCGCCTTGCTCCAGATGATGCTGTTGATGAAATGTACGGTAGCTTCCACGCGCGCTCTCTCCAGTCGGCGGGTTGTGAGGACGTCCCGTCGGCTGGAAGGGACCGGGATGATTCTCCCTGATCGCAGGCCACTGCGGTAGCGGCAGAAGAAATCCGCCGGGCCATGCCCGGCGGTGTTCAGGGCAGCTGCGTGCGTACCCGGGCAAAGCGGCGCAGGTCGTGCAGCACCCCGCGTTTGTGAATGGCGCAGCGCTCCACGCCCTCTTCCTGGAAACCGTTCTTTTCCAGCACCCGGGCCGAGCCCAGGTTGAAATCGACCACCGTGGCCTGCAGCCTGAACAAGCGCAGTTCATCCATCACCCACGGTGCGAACAGTCCCACTGCGCGGGTCATCAGCCCCTGCCCCCAATGCGCCTGGCCCAGCCAGTAGCCGAGTTCGGCCGTATGCCCACGTTCGGCCGTGCCCGGCTGGGCACCGACACTGCCACAGGCCTGGCCACCGATCTCGACGGCCAGGTTCAGCGTGCCCGGCGCCAGCACACGGCCGGCGAGGAAGGCCTCGCCATCCTCGCGCGTGTACGGGTAGGGGAAGCGGTCGCGCAGGCCGCGCGAGACCTCGGCGTCGTTGGCATGGTGCAGCAGCGATGGCAGATCGTCATGGCGCCAGGGGCGCAGGATGAAGCCCTCCCCATGCAGCCGGTACGCCGGATCAGGCATGGCCACCCACCGACGGCGAGTCGGCCTCCTGCTTTTCCAGCTCACGCTTCACCGCTTCGGGCGAGCGCGTGTACGGTGCCAGCCGCGCGTAGAACGCGGGCACCACGAACAGCGACAGGAAGGTGGAGAGGGTCACGCCGAAGATGATCACGATGCCGATGGTGCCACGACTGGCCGAACCCGGGCCACCGGCCGCCACCAGCGGGATGGCGCCGACCACGGTGGCGATCGAGGTCATCAGGATCGGGCGCAGGCGCACCATCGACGACTCGATGATCGCTTCACGCACCGTGCGACCGTCATCGCGCAGCTGATTGGCAAATTCGACGATCAGGATGCCGTTCTTGGCCGCCAGGCCGACCAGCATGACGATGCCGATCTGGCTGAACAGGTTCACCGTGCCGCCACTCAGCCACAGGCCGACCAGCGCACCGAGCACGCCCAGCGGCACGGTCAGCATGATGGTGAGCGGGTGGATGAAGCTCTCGAACTGCGCGGCCAGCACCAGGTACACCACCAGCAGGGCCATGGCGAAGGTCAGCAGCACTGCGCCGCCGGCGCTCTGGTATTCGCGCGACTCACCTTTCCAGTTCACCTGCGCATACTGCGGCAGCTCTTCGCGGGTGACCTGCTGCGCCCAGGCGATGGCCTTGCCCAGCGGGTAGCCCGGCGCCAGGCCGGCACTGATGGTGATCGAGCGCAGGCGGTTGAAGCGGTTCAGGGTGCCGGCTTCGGCCACTTCGCTGAGCGTGACCAGGTTGGACAGCGGCACCAGTTCACCGGAGGTGGCACGCACGCGGATCGCAGCCAGATCGGCCGGGCTGGCGCGACCATCGCGACCGGCCTGGACCAGTACGTCGTACTCCTCGCCGTTGTCGACGAAGGTGGTCACGCGGCGCGAGCCCATCATCGTTTCCAGTGCCGAACCAATCGCGGTGACCGGCACGCCAAGGTCGGCCGCGCGCTGGCGGTCGATGTTCACCCGCATCTGCGGCCGGGTTTCCTTGTAGTCCGAGTCCGGCCCGACCAGGCCCGGGTTGTCGGCCATGCGCAGCAGGATGCGGTCACGCCACTGCGCGATCTCGGCATATTCCGGACCGCCCAGCACAATCTGGAACGGCTGGCCGCCGCTGCGGACCAGGCCACCGCCGACCTGCGTGCGTACGCGCACGCCGCGGATGGTGTCCAGTTCCTTCTGCAGCTCATTGGCCACTTCCGGCGTGCCTTCGCTGCGCTGGCGCCACGGCTGCAGGAAGATGCTGACGCGGCCGGTGTGCATTTCCTCGCTGGCGCCCCAGCCACCCGGCACGCGCGGGTTGGCGCGCACGATGGGTTTGTCCGGGCCAACATGCGGTGCCAGCATCGCTTCCACCTGCTGCACCTGCTGCACGGTGTAGTCGTAGCCGGCGCCTTCCGGGCCGTCGATCATGATCTGGAACGAGCCGCGGTCTTCGGCCGGTGCCAGTTCCGACGGCAGCAGCTTGAGCAGGCCCCAGCTGGCGGCCAGCGCGGCCACCATCACCAGCAGGTAGATCCAGGTGCGATCGACGTGGTGGTCGAGCACCCGCCCATAGGCACCGGCCAGGCGCTCCAGGTTGCGGTTGATGAAACCATGCAGGCCACGCGGCGCCACGCCGGTATGCGGCTTGAGCAGCTTGGAGGCCATCATCGGCGTCAGCGTCAGTGCCACGAACGCCGACAATGCAACGGCGGCGGCCAGCGCCACCGCCAGTTCGCGGAACAGCCGCCCGGTATTGCCTTCCAGGAAACCGACCGGCAGGAACACCGCCACCAGCACCGCCGTGGTGGCGATTACCGCGAACGCGACCTGTGCGGTACCACGCTTGGACGCCACCAGCGGCGGTTCGCCCAGGTCGATGCGGCGCTGCACGTTCTCCACCACCACGATCGCATCATCCACCACCAGACCGATGCACAGCACCAGGGCAAGCAGGGTCAGCAGGTTGATCGAGAAATCGAAGGCATACAGCGCGATGAAGGCAGCCACCAGGCACACCGGCACGGTGACGGCAGGAATCAACGCCGCACGGAAACTGCCGAGGAACAGCCAGATCACCGCCAACACCAGGATCATCGCCTCCACCAGGGTGGCGTAGACGCGATCAACGGCCGCTTCGATGAAGGTGGTGTTGTCGAACGCCACGAAGATCTGCGTGCCCTGTGGCAGCGTCAGCGCCACGCGCTCTGCTTCAGCACGTGCGGTGCGCGCGACATCCAGCGAGTTGGCCGTGGAGGTCTTGACGATGCCCAGGCCGATGCCCGGCTCACCGTTGCTGCGGTAGTAGGCGCGACGCTCGGCCGAAGCCAGCTCGATCTTCGCCACATCGCCCATGCGCACGACATAGCCGTCGCTGCCCTTGCCCAGCGGGATGGTCGCGAAGTCTTCCGGCTTGATGTAGTTGCGCTCGACACGCAGGGTGAAATCGCGGTCGGTCGATTCGATGCGGCCGGCCGGCAGTTCCACGTTCTCATTGCGCAGCGCGGTTTCGATGTCGCCGGTGGTCAACCCACGCGCGGCCAACTGGTCACGGTCCAGCCAGATCCGCATCGCGTAGCGCTGGCGGCCGCCGATGCGGACCTGGGCCACGCCATCGAGGCTGGAAAAGCGGTCGACCACGTAGCGGTCGGCGTAGTCGCTCAGTTCCAGCGTGTCCATGGTCGAGGAGACCATGTTGAACCAGATGATCGGATCGGCATCGCTTTCAACCTTGGCGATTTCCGGCGGGCGCGCCTCTTCCGGCATGCGATCGGCAACGCGGCTGACCGCATCGCGCACGTCGTTGGCGGCCGCTTCGATATCGCGGTTGGAGGTGAACTCGATGCTGACCTGCGAGCGGCCGTTGGTGCTGCGCGCATTGATCGTATCGATGCCTTCGATGCCGGCCAGCGCGTCTTCCAGCACCTGGGTGATGCGGCTTTCAATGACCGCCGCCGAGGCACCGGTGTAGTCGACCGAGACCGAGACGATGGGCGGATCGATGGCTGGCAGTTCGCGCAGGGTGAGGCGGGTGAACGACATCACGCCCAACACCAGCAGCAACAGGCTCATCACCACGGCAAACACCGGCCGCTGGATGGAAATGTCGGACAGCTTCATCCGCCGGTGCCCTCGGCAGCGGCAGCGGCCTGTGCCGGCTGCACATCCTTGGCGGGGGCGGCATCCTTGGCCGCCACCTTCAGCCCGGGGCGGAGTTTGCCGGTGCCATCGACAACGATGCGCTGGCCCGCCTGCAGGCCCTGCTTGACCTCGACCTCACCAGCACGACGCGCACCAAGGGCTACATCCACGCGCTCGACCGTGTCATCGGCCTTGACGCGGTAAACGAAGGTATCGCGGCCGACCTGCACCACCGCGATCTCCGGCACCACCAGTGCCGGGCGCTCGGGGCGGAACAGGCGCACGTCCAGCAGCATGCCCGGACGCAGCGCATGGTCGCTGTTGGCGAAGTCGGCACGCACGGTCACCGCGCGGGTCGCCGGATCGATGCGTGCATCGATGGTGCTGACGTCGCCCTCGAACGTGCGGCCCGGCCAGGCCACGCTGGTGGCCTGCACCTTGTCGCCGGTGGACAACGCCGCCAGTTCCACTTCCGGCACCTGGAAATCGACATGCATGCGCTCGACGTCATCGAGCGTTGCGATCACCGTGGTCGGCGTCAGCAGCGTGCCCGGGCTGACCTGGCGGATGCCGAGGACGCCGGCAAACGGCGCACGCACGCGGCGGTCGCCGATATCGGACTGCATCTGCGCCACGCGCGCCTCGGCGGCGTCGCGGATCGACTTCTGGGTATCCAGCGTCGCACTGGAAACCAACCGCTGTGCGGCCAGTTCGCGCTGACGCTTGTACAGCTGGTCGGCCTCGCGGAACGTCGCCTGCGCCTGCACCAGTGCCGCTTCCTGGGCCTGCCCGCGCAGGGTTACGATCGGCGCACCGGCGGCAACCTGCTGGCCGCTTTCAAAATGCACCCGCTCCACGATCTCGCTCACCTTGGCGGTCACGCTGATCGACTCGCGCGCCTTGGCCGTACCCAGCGCCTGCAGCGTGTCGTTCCACTGCATCGACTGCACGACCTGCGCGGTGACCGGTACGGCTTCGCCCTGCCGACGAGCGGCGGCCTCCTGCTTGCCTGCGCACCCGGCCAGGACGGCCAGGCAGAGGCCAAGGGCCAGGGTCGAAGCGATACGAGCCAACATGTACGGTCCAGAGTGATCCACGGCCGCCGAGTGTAGGCAACCCCCCATGAAAGCGGTATGTGCCAAGCGTTTACCGGCGTGGAACCGGCACCGCGATAGCGCCTGGAACCTGTTCCATGCAAGGCTGCCGCTGGCAATGTCGGCGTATGTCGGGATGTATCCAGGTCGCCCGCGAATGCCGTGGCCATCGTAGAGTCGAAGCTGCCCGGCCGAGGGCGTCGGGCGGGGTCGGAACCTGGCGGGGATCCGACCCCGTTTTTTTTTGCCCGGCGCGTTGACGTCAGCGCCGGGCCACTCCCGGCGGATTCAATACCGGTAATTCACCTTCATCCACAGGCTGCGGCCCGGTTCGTTGATGCGCACCGGATCGGCCGGGAAGCCGAAATCAGCGCTGCCGGCCAGGTTCAGATGCTCGCTGTAAGCGCGGTCGAACAGGTTGTCGACACCGGCGCTCAGTTGCAGTTGCGAACTGAAGCGATAGCCCGCATTGAGCGCGAAGGTCGCGAAACCGGCACTGGGGCCGAGATCCTGCGCGACAACGTTGCCCTGGCCGTTTGCGACACGACGCTGGTGGGTCACTGCGCGCAGCAGCGCACCGGCGCTCCAACGCTGCCCTTCCCAGTTCGCGCTCAGGCGTGCCTCCAGCGGCGGCATCTGCGGCAACGGACGATGCTGGTCGCGGTTCTCGCCCCAGGCGTAGGCCAGGGTGCCCCCCAGCTTCCACTGCTGGTCCAACGCTACTTCCAGGCCCGCTTCGGCACCGGCAATACGGGCGTCGACGTTGCTGGCCTGGCTCATGCCCATCATGCCGCTGCCGCGGTAGGTGAACAGGATGTAGTCCTGGATCCGGCCTGCATACGCCGACACCCAGGACTGCACACGCGGCCCCTTGTACTGCAGGCCCACATCGAGCTGGGTGGTGCGTTCGGGCTGGATGCCGGTGAACGCGTTCACCGCCCCGGCCGGGCCATGGTCGGGCGAGAACAGTTCCCAGTAATCGGGCATGCGCGCGCTGTGACCGAGCCCGGCATACCAGGTCAGGCCGTCAGCCAGATCCTGCTCATGGCGCAGGAAGCCGCTGCCCAGCCATTCCCTGCGGCGCTGGCCGGCAGTGGGATTGGGCATGGCCATCATCATCCCGCCGGTCTGCGCACGTTCGTCGCGCACGCTGGCGCGATCGATGCGCAGCCCGCCGATCCAGCGCCGGTCGGTATCCACGCCCAGCGTCATTTCCGTGAACACGCCATAGCGGCGGAACTCGGCGTCGGTGCTCCAGTCGGCCTGCTGGTAGGTATTGCGGCCCATGCCCATGCGTCCGCGGTGCCGGCTGTCTTCGCCGTCCACACCGGCTACCAGCTGCACGTCCTGCCAGCGCCACTCCGAGCTGATGCGGCCACCCTGCGTGCGCCGATCCACGTTGGAGGCCATCGGCATCGGCATCATGCTGTGCGGGTTCGGCGCACGCAGCGTGTAGTTGTCCATCACATGGTCGGCTTCGTTGTAGTACACGTTGGCCTGCAGCACATCCCACGCGCCGGTCAGATTGCGTTTTTCCAGGCGCGCGGCGTAGCTGGTGCGCTCGAACGCGGCGCCGTCCATGCCGCGACCGGCATAGCGCGCGATCGCATCGCCGGCACCGGCGGACACTTCCAGCAGCGTATCGGCGTCGGGCGTCCAGCCGATGGCCACATCGCCATTCCACTTGCGCCACTTCGAAGGCACCACATCTCCGCTGCCGTCCTTGTAGTCATCGGCTTCGGATCGATTGCCACTGGCGCGCACATAGCCGGTGGGATTGCCCAGTGTCAGGTCCAGCACCTGGTCATTGCGGTTGCGCGAGCCGACCAGCGCACTGGCATCGGCGCGCAGGCCGGGTTGATCGAAACGCGGGGTATCACGCTCGAATCGAACGGTACCGGCCGACGCACCGGCCCCCCAGCGCACGCTCTGCGGGCCCTTGATGATGGTCAGCCGATCGAAGCTTTCCGGCGAGATGTAGGACAGTGGATTGTCCATGCGCGAGGGACAGGCGCCGATCAGGTTGCCATCGTTGCTGAGGATGTTCAGGCGCGAACCGAACATGCCGCGCAATACCGGGTCGCCGTTGGTGCCACCGTTGCGGATGGCGGAAAAGCCGGGGACGGTCTTCAGGTAGTCGGCACCATCGCTGGCCGGTACCGGCTGCCGTGGCAGGCGTGGATCGGTTACCCAGTGCAGCGGCGAAGACGGCGCGGCAGCGGTCACCACCATCGTGTCCAGCGTGCGCGCATCTTCAACGGGGGCGGCGTGGGCAAAGGGGGCGGCCAAGGCAACGCCAAGGGCGAACGGCAGGCGCGCACGGGCGCCCACGCAGGGGGAAGTCATTTTCATGGGAACAGCTCCAGGGTACGCACGCGCGCACGGCGCCCATGCAGGCGTCGTGCGACGGATTCGACAGGAAAATCAGCGGACGATGGAGAGACGCGGTGGCCCACGCGCGGCATGCGCGGGCCAACGCAGCGCAGGCAGCACCTGTTGCGACCAGGGGAATGTGAGCTGGGGCCGCCACAGCAGCGGCAGCAGCAGCACCAGGACCGCCAGCCACGGCAGCAGGCGCATGGCCAGCACGCAGTACTCGCAGGCTTCGCCGTGCATGGCGTGCGGATCGGCCGAACGATTGGGCACTGCCGGCGCAGCATCGTGGTGATCGTGCCCGGCCATCGCCATGTGGCCCATGTCATGCCCCATCGCGGCGTGGTCCATCGGCTGCGGCTGCAGCGCGCGGCTGACCAGCGGCGCGAGCACCATCAGCAGCGTCGCCAGGGCGGCAAGCTGGAACAGAAGGCGCTGCGGGCGGAAAAGGCGGGACACCCGCCTAGTGTAGAGCCGGCCCCAGGGTTGCCCGTGCGACGAACCGTCGCAGGAGGGAGTTTATCGGCAGGGCTGCGCCCTGCACCTGCTGCGAGCTGGAGTAACAGCAACAGCCAAAGCCAAAGCCAAAGCAGAAGCTGGTTTCCTGAGGGATGCCGGGGTGGGTCCGGTTGCGGGGGACGCCGTAAATCCGTCCATGGAGGCTCGGTCGCGCCATCCATGGCGCTCACGCCCCCGCAACCGGACCCACCCCGCCTTCGACAGATTTCCGCGATCTGCAGTAGATCCACGCCATGCGTGGATGAATCTCCATCGGAATCGAATATTTCGAATGGGAATCGAAAACAATCCACGCATGGCGTGGATCTACCGTGTCGACCAAGGTCGACACCTACCAACAGCCATCGGAATCTGTCAGAGGTGGGGCGGTGTCGGAGTGCGGGGTGTCTGATCTGGCTCCCCGTAGGCAGACGCCAAGAAGCGATACTTTGATCGCACTTGGAGGTCCCTTATGTCCCGTATCACCCGCCGTAGCTACACCGATGAGTTCAAGCACCA